>CBFGNU010000133.1:0-10414 GCA_965650195.1 uncultured Mucilaginibacter sp.
GGACGACTTTAAAAAACATATACCTGAAGAGGCGCTTTCGTCGGTGTTTGGATGGATCAATAACAACCTGGTCACCGAAAAAATGGTGATAGACATTGAGGAAGCATCGCGTCGCATTGCCGAGCTGGTAGGGGCCGTTAAAACCTTCACGCATATGGATCAGGGTCATGGTAAGCAATATGCCGATATCCACAATGGCATCCGCAACACGCTTACCATGCTTCAGCATAAAATAAAACAGAGCGGCGTTAAAGTAGAAGAGCTTTTTGATACCACCCTGCCGCAGGTAAATGCCATGATTGGCGAGCTGAACCAGGTGTGGACCAACCTGATTGATAACGCGCTTGATGCAATGGAAGCAGGCGGCAAGGGCGTGCTGCAAATAAAAACCGGTCGTGCTAAGGATTGCGTGCAGGTTTGTATTATCGACAATGGGCCCGGCATCCCCGAAGATATTAAAAGCCGCATCTTTGATCCCTTCTTTACCACTAAGGAAGCAGGCAAAGGCACCGGCCTGGGTCTGGATGTAGTGACCAACATAGTAAAACAACACAACGGAAAGATCAAGGTGGAATCAGAGCCCGGGCGCACCGCTTTTATTGTAGAATTTCCGTTTAATGGTTAAACCCCCTATTTGTATCTTTATACCACAATGAGTTTACCTATCATATTTTGTATTGACGACGATGCCCAGGTATTGAGGGCAATTACCCGCGATCTGAAAAGCCGTTACCGCGAGGGATATAGAATTTTAAGCACCACCAACATACAGGAGGCTCTGGATAGCCTGCTTGATTTGAACAACAAAGGTGAGAGCATCGCCCTCTTTATTTCTGACCAGCGCATGCCCGATATGCCTGGTGTAGATTTTCTGGCTAAAGCGCTTAAAATCTTCCCGGAAGCTAAACGTGTTTTGTTGACGGCTTATGCTGATAAGGATGCGGCCATCCAAGCCATCAACGCCGTTAAGCTGGACTATTATTTAATAAAGCCTTGGGATCCACCTGAGGAAAAGCTGTTCCCGGTTATTGACGACCTGCTGGATAACTGGCAATGCGATTATCATCCCGTGTTTAAAGGCATCAAAGTGATCGGCTACCAGTATTCCCAACGCTCGCACGAGATAAAGGATTTTTTGGCTGGCAACCTGGTGCCTTATCAATGGATGGACATACAGACCGAAAAAGAAGCCGAAAAGCTACTTCAGCACAACAACCTTTCAACCAACGACCTGCCGGTGGTTTTTTTAGAGGACGGTAAATATCTGGTTAATCCCGGTATTGTAGAGATTGCCGACAGGATTGGTCTTAACCCACAGATCCAAAGGCAGGATATTTATGATGTGGTGATTATAGGCGCTGGTCCCGCTGGTTTGGCGGCAGGTGTTTATGGTGCATCCGAAGGATTGAAAACGCTGCTGATAGAGCGCCGTGCACCGGGCGGACAGGCAGGTACCAGCTCGCGTATTGAAAATTACCTGGGCTTCCCGACAGGCCTGAGCGGTGCAGAACTAACCCGGCGCGCCATGACACAGGCTGCGCGTTTAGGCACCGAGTTCCTTTCGCCGCAAACTGTAAGCTCCATACAGCATAAGGATGGCTACAAGCGCATCCAATTGGAGGATGCGGAAGATATAGTTACCCGCAGCGTGGTAATCACCACAGGCGTTGATTACCGCAAACTGGAGACTCCCGGCATGAGCCAGTTTACCGGCGCAGGCATCTACTACGGCGCCGCCATGACTGAGGCTACCGCCTGCAAAGACAAAGAGGTGTACGTTGTTGGCGGCGGTAACTCGGCAGGGCAGGCGGCTATGTACCTGTCTAAATTTGCTAAAAACGTTTACATCCTTATCCGCAAGGATAGTTTGGGTTATACCATGTCGGCTTATTTGATTGACCAGATTGCCGGGGAATCTAATATTCACGTAATGCCTAAAACGGAGATCACCCAAGCATACGGCTCAGAGCGATTAGAGCATTTGGATATCCGCGACCTGGCAACGGGTGAGGTCACCCAAAAAACAGCGGATGCGCTTTACATTTTTATAGGTGCCAAACCCTTTACCGACTGGCTGGGTATCGATATAATTAAAGACGACAAAGGCTTTATCGAGACCGGTCGCGACCTTAAGCTGAACACAGATTTTGATAAGATCTGGAAGCAAAAGCGCGACCCATACCTGCTGGAAACCAGCTGCCCGGGTGTGTTTGCCGCGGGCGATGTGCGTGCCGGGGCCATGAACCGGGTGGCATCTGCCGTGGGCGAGGGCTCAATGGCGATTAGTTTTGTACATAAATATTTAGCGGAGGTAAAATAATGGAACAACCCGAAGCATGCACACATATAACCAGCCTTACCGAATTGAAGGTGGCTGACGAACTGGTTTGCGAGATCTGCATAAAAAATCATGGCCGCTGGGTGCATTTGCGCACTTGCCAAACCTGCGGCGTAACCCTTTGCTGCGACGACTCGCCCATGAAACACATGACGGCCCACTACCACGAAACCAAGCACCCGGTTATCTCCTCTGCCCAGCCCGGCGAGCGGTGGTTATGGTGTTATCCGGATGAGGTGTTTGCGGAGTATTGAGGCTGCATGCAAAAACGGGGTGTTGCAGAAAATATATGCAACATTTGCAACGCTTTGCAACACCCTTTTCTCCAACTACTTGGTTATTAGTTCATTAAATGGATCGCGTGTTTAAACATGCAACACTTTGCAACACACTTATTCGTCAGGAAGTTTAGCTGTGGATTGCAGGTAAAGCTTTGACAATCAGTGTGCTGAAAAAGACTAAAAATCGCGTATCTGTTGCAACAGTTTTTTACGCTTTTATGCACTAAAACTCCCCGCAGGTACCACCTCCTCGCCCTTCCTCTCCCTCACCAACGGTCTCCCTTTCAACGCTTGTACCAGCGTTAATGTCGCCAGCAAGCCGTATAGCAGCGCTACTAAAATAGTGAGCGTTGTGTTTTTTAACACGTAGAAGGATAGCAGCGGCAAAACCTGTAAGGCATGCATGCCTATAAAGTGCGCTACGCGACCGTCGCCAAATTTTTTGCTCCAGTTTAAAAAGGGCAGGCCTTTGCCCTGATCATCCGGACCGCCAATGGTGTGGCGCATACGCGAACCCATCATCGCGCCCTCAAACGCGAACACTACAAACAGCAGAATGCCCAGGCGGATGCTCCACAGGTAGTAAAGGGGCAGTGCCGGGAAATCGCCCAGAAAGAAAAGCACGCCTACATAAGCGGTGTAAAGGGCAGATGCCGAGGAAGCAACCGCCATTAAAGTATACATAAAACGATAGAACTTAGTGCTTACGTTGTAATGCGACATCTGCCCGCGGGCCGCCTGCCAGCCAATGTAAACGATCTCGAAACCTAACAGAATAATGTTGATCACATTGTAGGCCGTTACATTAAAACCGGTCAGATAGCGGACGAACCAAGCCATCGTCCACGCGTAAATAGTGATGGACAGGCCAAATTTGATAGGTTTGTGCCAGGCGTTAACGCCATTTACGCGCAGGCTGCCGGTGTACGATAAAACAATAAACGGCGCTGTTAACAGCAGGCATACCCAACCGAAGTAGTAAAGCGACGCGTCGCGCTGTGCAAGTGTTTCAAAAAAGCTGATCATGATTTCTAAATTTTATGGTGATTAATTAATGTTGTTGATCTATGTTTATTTAATGAACAATGTTCATTAATATGGTAAATTTTTTTATCGTCGTTCTATCATTTTAACAAAAGCCTCAAAAGCACGGGGTACCATGGTTTCGGGCTGGTGCAGGTTTACGCCTTTTATACGGTCGCGGATGTGGAGGGCACACATGCCGTGTACGGTGCTCCATATCATAAACGATGCCGCCTCGGGCTCCAGGCCGCTAAAATAGCCGGCTTCAATGCATTGCGTAACCGTGGTTTTTAACACATCAAAGGCGTTGGCGCCTTCGGGCCAGTCGGTCTTGTCATGCGCCTCTAAATAATCCATCGGGGCACGCAAACTGAACATCAGATCGTACATATCCGGGTTATTTAAGGCGAAATTGATGTAAACCCTGCCCAAAGCCTTTAGCCGCTCCATTGGGTCGGCAACATTAAACAGGATGTTCATTTCGGCACTCATCTGGATAAAGCCCAGGGTATGCAGCTCGTGCAGTATGTCGTTCTTGTCTTTAAAATAAACATACACTGTGCCCACACTGTAGCTAATCGCATCGGCAATATTGCGGATGGTGGTTTGCTCAATGCCCTTCTCCACAAAAAGCTTTTTTGCTCCCTGTAGTATCATCGCTTTCAGATCTTCCTTTTCTTTTGCTTTGCGTTCGGCTGTTCCCATTGTATTACAATGCAAATAAAATGAACATTGTTCAAAAAAGCAAATTTTTTATTTATTTGGTGCCGAGGTGATTCCCATCCGATGTAAACTAACGCATCGCCTTCAATGATTTCCCCGATAATATAATTGCCGAACTATCTGCTATACTTAAATTGGTTTTATCCGCATAACCATGGCCGATATCTAACAGGGTGTAGTCTTTTAATGTAGCCGAAACGTTTTTAAAATGAATGTTTTTTGAACCTGTAAGCTCCGGAGAAATGTTGAATAACACCTGACTGGAATCTGACTGGTTAATATTTATTGAATTAATGGTCCGGTTAATACTCTCTATGGCTATCCTGGATTTGCCGCCGACATTGATATTGATCTGGGGTTGATCCAGCCCCTGCAACAAAAGCTTAGTATTAGTGCCGTTAATCGATAATAATTGCGGAGCAAAGATACGTACCAGTGTCAGGCGGCCCATCCAGCTACGTTCTCCTGGGCTTTTGTCGTCTTTAGGAAAATTTATGTAAAGCGTATCGTTACTTACATGTGTGGTAAAGGTTACATCCTTTTTGTATTCGCGCCAATCGCTTAAAACCCGAACTGATGATTTTTTATTCTGCTCAAAAGCGATATTGGTGATATTACCCCCATCAATTTTTAAATGTTTAAAGGGTTGCTCTAACACATGGTTGTAGTTCCAATACAGGTCGCTTTTGTCGATTTTATTATAAACATTCTTTAGCACCAGGTTTGATGCAAATACCCCTAAAACCATCAATACAAATACACCGGTAATTATAATAGTGCTTATTTTGAGTTCCTTAATCTTCATTTTTTTGTTCTTTAAAATTTTCTTCGATAAATTTCTTGTATCTCATTTCAATTTCTTCAAGCGGAATTTCCAACAAATACATGCTGCGCAAAAACACCGGCAGTTCGTTTTCCAGGAACCGCTCTTTTTTAAAATTCCTCACCTTCTCCATGGCCCGGCCATCCACAAAATAACCCACTCCGCGTTTATTGGTAATTATTTCGCGCTGCTGTAAAAAGTCGTACGCCCTTTGCACGGTGTTCGGATTTACTTCCATCATCACAGCCAAATCGCGGATACTGATGATCTTGCTCTCCAAATCCCACTGTTTACGTAAAATTTGCTCGCAAGCGTATTCTGCTATCTGTAAGTATATTGCCTGGTTCTCTCTAAAATCCATTAAATTTCTTTTTCCTTAAGTCTGATGAATGCTGTTAGCCATAACGTGATAGGCAAAATATAATTTATAAATGCATCAAAAACAAGTGCCGCTGTATATGGGAGACCAATAACCCCAATTTCTGATTTTACCTTGATCAATACATTTTTGTAAGGAAAAGCCACGTCTACGTTAGAAAATAGAATGTTCGCCACTAATAAATTCAGCCCGTAAACCGCGCCTAAGATCCCGCAAACTACCAAAGCAACTTTTACTATGGCTACGCGGTTAAAGTACAACGAACCCACCAGCATTGCCCCGGCAAAATTTACCCATATGGTTATTACTCTTTCTACTACGCGGTTATTTGTGAAAGAGTAGAGATAAACATGATCATAAAGCCGTTGATAAAGCGGATTGCCCTTATCCAACCCATTGTGGTAGGCGGTTACGAAGCTATAATCTACCAATCTGAAGAAACCTAAAAAGATGATCAGGAAAAAAAAGCCGGCAATTAAAATTCCGCAAAGCCATTTTTCCAACGCTGAAGCCGGTAAGGTTAAATAAGCCGCGCCGCCGGCGTTGGTGTTAAAATATCCAAATACAAAGGAAGACAGAACAGTTCCCCCGCCGACCAAGCCCCATACAAAAGAAAGATTTTGCGCGGCACTATAATCAATTGCGTACACCGCTGCCGCATAGAGTATAAAAGTAAAGCAAAGTATAAACCCCATAAGCCCGGCAATATGTATTGGGCGCTCCAGAATGGTTTTTTTTAACAGCAGGCTAAATCGGTTTAGGTTTAATATGTCATTCATAATACAACTTTAATTGGATGGAAATAATTGTTTAGCCATTGCCTGGTTTTCTGTTACGCCGTTAAAAAAGTGTTCCAGATTAAGTGCGGAATCCTCGCCGTTAATATTCTCTACAATAACGGATATTCCCCGCAGCATTTTTTCGGAATAAAGCACTTTTACATCTTTAGGAATTTCTGAAACGGTTTTAAAGCACACCTTATCAGCTATGTTATTTATGGAAGAATGTAGCAGCAGTTTACCGTTATCAACTATTATTACCTGATCTATCATGTTCTCCAGGTCGCGGATCTGGTGCGTAGACATAAAAATGATCCGGTCCTCATTCATTACAGAAGCTATCAATTTTCTGAATTGCGCTTTTGATGGGATATCAAGCCCGTTAGTAGGCTCATCCAGTAATAATATTTGAGTGTTACAGGCCAGCGCGAAGGCGATGACGAACTTTTTTTGCTGACCAAAAGAGAGTTTATTGAGTTTACCACCAACATCAACACCGAGCTCCTGCAAGTATTTATAAAAGTTGGCACTATCAAATAAAGGATAGAATGGCGCGAAAAGGCTTTGATATTGTTTGATGGTTAGGGGCGGTACATAAACGTCTTCGGCTATATAATAGATGGTTTGCAAAAAAGAGGGCTTCCGACTTTTGGGCGACATGCCGTTAACCGTAACGCTGCCATGAACCGGGAACAATGTGCCTACCATGTTTTTAAGCAGGGTAGATTTGCCCGCTCCGTTTTTCCCCAACAAACCGTAGATACTTCCGCTTTTTATAGATAGCGTTAAATTCTCGTATAGCAGTTTTTTGCTCGAATAACCAAAAGACAAATTGTTAAATTGTATCATAGTGTATTAGTTAAGTAGTACACTACAAATGTGAATTTAATAAATCTTAAATCCAAATATTATTTATTTTTTTATCTCATCGCCCTATAGTTTTACGACTCTATTTAGAGCAGCTAAAAAGCCTCGTTCAGCCCCAGAAAAAATCCCCGGGCGCCGTACCTGCCCCAGGCATAATCCAGGCATAGGTTGGTGCGGGTGGCTTTGTTAAACAAAACCCGCAGGCCACCGCCATAACCCGGCTGCCAATGTTCAAATAGTTTAGCGCCTGCTTCGTCGTTAGCGGTTTGCATGTTTAAAAAGGCAACACCGCTCAAAAATTTATTATTGGTAATGGGGAAGCGGTACTCAACTTCGGAGTAGTTGTATTGCGTACCTTTAAAATAGGCGGTAGTATAACCCCGCCCGCTGCGGAACCCGGCATCTTTTGCCGTACCCGGCAACTCAAGGTAAGGCACCGCTCCGCTTAACAGGTACGATCCCCAATTCCAAAAGGCTATAACATGCTCAGGATGGTTGGTTGACAGACTGAAATACTTGCGAAAATCTGTAGTGAACTGCAGCGCGTTCCTGCTGCTGCCCATCCAGCTTTGGTTGGCGCGGAAGCCGGCGTCTACATAAAGGCCTTTATAGGGCCGGTTCAAATTATCGCGCGTGGTGTACTGAACATTAAATAACAAGGCATTGGCGGTATACCGGTCTCGCGCAAAGCCATAGCGGTCGCTATAAATATTGTAAGGTGTTGGGTTATTGCCCGCGGCACCTTCATCAATATTGCGGCGGATATCAAACGATACACCGGCACCAACAAAAAGGCCCTTATCAATTTCCTTATATACCTTTTCTCTAAAGTTGAAGTAGAGCGAGTGGAGTGCCCGGCCCTTACGGTTGGCATTAGCCAGTACCTGGTCGGCAGCGTTACCTGTTGCCGGGGGCTGTCCAATACCCAGGCCAAAATCGGGCGTTACGGTTTTGGCCACCACCAAGTTACCCTGCAGGTTCCACTTATTGCCGGGGGTGTAAATGTTATGGTTGATATAAAAATAAATGATGCCCTTGGTTGTGACAGAGGCCGACGTGGCCGCTACCGACATAAGCGTGTTAGGATCAGTCCCCAATTTAAGACCGGCGACGGCTTTGATGCCTATTTGTGCGCCAATACTGGGGTTGGCCGCCACATTTGGGATGATAGTAATGCCCGATCGCTTTTTTAAGGGGTCGGGTTTTTGTCGCGGGCGAAAAATATCCTGGACAAGGTCGCCTACATCATACTGCCCCGAGAGTGATTCAACCGGTTGTGCTGTTTTGTGTAGCGAATCGGTTTTGAGCGAATCAACCGGTAGAGTTTGCGCTTTGCTGTAACTATAGCAGATTACACATGCTGCTATCAGTATAATTTGCCTTAAATGATATTTCAACTTCATCCCGGTGTTGTATAGCCTTTAAACTGTCCGTTTAAAACCATCCTTGCTACACAATGTTTTCTTTGATGATGACTGTGAGCGGGGTTTGTCAGCATATCTCCTTAGCAATCACCACATTCATCCACGCATTCAATTAAAAAAGTATCATTTAAATTAACCCAACAAGCATTTTTGGCAACTTATTTGTTACGTACAATAAAAACATAACAAATACCATGAAGAAGCTCAGTTTAATTTTACTCACAGCAAGCTTGGCTTGGATAGTCCAAACCGCAGAAGCTCAATCTCTGGATACTACAAAAAATAAAGTCGAAGTTAAAAAGAAGGTTAAGGAAAAGGCCGACGGGACCACCGTAACCAAAGTTAAAATGACGGGCAAAGGCACGCCTGCTGCATTAAAAGATCCTGCAGGTAACGCTACAAGCAGTCCATCAGAAGCAAAACCGGCACCTGTAGTGGTAGCCCCACAACCGGCACCGGTCCCTTCGGTAGTGGTGGTACGTGATACCGTACATCACACAGTTGAGGTTCCGGTTCCTGTAACGGTACATGATACCGTACAGCGGGCCCCTAAAACTACAACTACTGAAATAACTACAACTACTGAAACCAAGCCGGTTGCTGTGAAAGCTGCAACTACCCGTAAAGTTTCGGCAACCAGAACAGCGGCGCGTAAACCAGCGTATCGTAAAACTGCCACCAGAACAACTGTGGCTGCGCCGGCACCGGCTGGTAAAACCACTACTACAACAACTACAATTAAGAAAACTGAATAATATTATTTAGTTAAACGTCGCATTTCTGGATGTTATAATTCAATTTCAGAAAGGTACACAAAGAGCATATTTAACGCGCGAAGGAGGCGGTAAATATGCTCTTTGTTTTTAGAGTGGGGATGGTGAGTGAAGTGGCGTGCAAGGCGTTAACTAAGCGGCGAAACCCATCCCTACACCCTCCCAAGGGAGGGAATCGCACAAGCCCTTGTTTTTTTGCAGGTACAGAAACCACTCCTTCCTCGGGGAAGGCTGCGGCAGAATAGCGCGGTGGCGGAAAGGGGTTTAATGAAGCGACATAACACACCCTCCATAGGAGTCCTTCGGACCCGCTGCCTCACGTCCCGACGCGCCCCCTCTCTAGAGGGGAGTCTGGGTGGATATGATTTCTTTAATGGGATTTCAAATTTCTCAAAACCAACGCGCCACCCCACCTGTTCTAATATTAACAGAAACAACATTTTTGTAAACTATAGTTAATACATATTATGGCAACATTAAGCAATAAAAGGGTGGCCATCCTTACCGAGGAAGGCTTTGAGCAGGTAGAACTGACCAGCCCCTTAGAGGCATTGAAAAACGCGGGCGCACAGGTAGATGTGATATCGCCCAAAAGCGGCAAAATTAAAGCATGGAACCATACCGACTGGGGTATTGAGATAGACGTTGACAAGGAACTAAGCACCGTTAGTCCTGATGATTACGACGCGCTGGTGCTTCCCGGCGGCGTGATGAACCCGGATAAACTGCGCCAGAATAAAGAGGCGGTAGCCTTTGTATCGGCCTTTTTAGATGAGGCCAAACCGGTGGCGGCTATTTGTCATGGTCCGCAGGTATTGATTGAGACCGGCATGATAGGCGGCCGCAACATGACATCGTACCCATCCCTGCAAACCGACCTTAAAAACGCCGGCGTGCATTGGGTAGACCAGGAAGTGGTGGTGGATAATGGTTTAGTAACCAGCCGCACGCCCGATGATCTGCCCGCCTTTAACAAAAAAATGATTGAAGAAATTGCTGAAGGG
>CBFGNU010000134.1:0-10402 GCA_965650195.1 uncultured Mucilaginibacter sp.
CGTTTTGCTCCATTGCATAGTGCTTTCCAATAATACAGATGGCTCTGCTTCGCCATGGCCGGCATGTTTATTTTGGCCGTAAACCAATGTTGTGGCCACATAGCTGCTTGAGCTCAGCATTTTAGTGTGTATGGCTGATGCCGTAAAGCGGTTAACATTTTCCGGGTGGGCTTCTTCCGGATTGCGCAGCCAGCCGTTTGAAACCTGGAACGCCCATTGCGAACTTGGATTGTACGATAGACGCACCGAATAGGAATCAAACCGTGCCTTATCAAACCCATAACGGAATTCATCAGGCTCGCGACCGGTAAATACCGAACCTTCTAGTTTGAAATTTTTATGCCTCAGGCCCAAAGTAGCCACGCCAAATGCAATGTGTGTAGCATCCTGATAATGATGACTTAAGGGCGCGTCGGGAGTATTCCAACCAGACAAGCGATGCATAAAAACCGGAGGCCCTAATGCGGGTTCACTGGGATAACCTACTGATAAGGATAGATCAGTATGGCTGGCCACCCGATGTGTATAAGCCAAACTCAGTTGCGCAAACAGATCATGCGGGTGCTGGCGGTCGACCAGGATATTGCCTTTATAGCTCTCGCCGGTTTGGTACAACAGCGGATAGCCGCCGCTACCAACCAGGAAAGGATCTAAAGAGAACATGGTATTAATTGAAAATAACCCATTGCGCCCAACCCGCCTTTGGCTCATTAACATTACCATGTTAGGGGCATCAACTTTGCTGCCGCCGCGGGTGCCGGCGTTAAATACATCTTGTTTGTTGTACCGCAGAAAAAAATCGCCATGTATCATGGTCATCCATTTTTTGCCATGCAGCATGTAGGCATATATAGGTGTTTCATCGGGCACCCATGATGTTCCGGATCCATCGCGGTTCATAGGCAGATCCAATGAAAATTTGCTTGTCATTGGCGGCCCTTCATCTGTATGTTGGCTGGTTTTTGAAGTATCGGTATTGTGGTGTTCGTGCTGCGCGAAAATCGGGTTAGCGCACGCTATTAATAGTCCAACTATTGCTAATATTTGTTTCATCCTAATAAAATTGATCGTAATAAAAATTATGCAAAGCAGATAGCTATGCAAAGTTCAATGCATTAAACGGTCAATGATTATCAGATACGCAGATTGCGGTTCTTTAAAAAAGGCTCAACCTTTGGTGAGGGTGGTGGGCCGGGCGGTGGGTTTTTGTCGAAAAGTTTTTCAAGCAAAGCCTGGTGCGCCGCAGGTATAAAATCACTTAGAGAAAAACCGGGAAGCTCAAAGCTGAATATGCCTGGTGCTTTAGATGATGTTTCGGCCTGATGAGCATCTTTAACTTTTACATCAACTTTTTTGTCGGTACAGCCCTTCATTTTTTCGCCGTCAGGCGTACAGGCCGGGGCCGGGCCGTTTATTTTGATAGCAGCAATAGTTCCGCTGCAAAAGTGCAGGTTCATAGCGAAGCCTGTACCGGTTACCCCGTACAGCAGCATCATGAATATAACTGCAAATTTCTTCATTACTACAAATGTAGGTGATAAAGTATTTAATACCAACACCATAAAATAAAAAAACCGGACATAAATGCCCGGTTCTCAAAAAAACTATATGTTATATTAATTAGTTGCTTGATTTAGCTTCTTGCTTTAATTTATCATTAGCTAAGATAACTATCTCCACCCTACGGTTTTGGGCACGGCCATCAACTGTAGTGTTAGCCGCTATAGGCTCAGATTCGCCTTTGCCTGTAGTGGTTAAGCGTGATGAACTTACACCACCTATTGCCAAATATGATTTAACCGATTCAGCTCTTCTTACAGAAAGATCCATGTTATGGCTGTCAGATCCGGTGTCATCGGTATGACCAATGATCATAATATTGGTTTCAGGATTGTTTTTAAGCGATGTTGCTAAGTTTTGCAGGTTGGTTTGTGCTGCAGATTTAAGATCAGCTTTGTCTGTATCAAACAAAATACCTGAGTCAAACTTCACCAAAATACCTTCGCCTTCTCTTATAACAGTTGCACCCGGTACCGTTTGTTTTATTTCGGCGGCTTGCTTGTCCATACGGCGACCGATCAACGCGCCGGCTGTACCGCCTACCGCGCCACCAATTATAGCACCCAAGGCAGTGTTACCTGCGCTTTTGCCTATTATAGCGCCAATGGCGCCACCTGCACCCACACCTATGGCTGCGCCTTTTTGTGTTTTGTTCATTGAGCTGCAACCCGCGCCCATAAAGGCAGCGGCTGACATTGCGATACCTATTGTAGCTACTTTTAATCTATACGTTTTCATAATATTTTATTGATATATAACCCAACATAGTCAAAGCAAGTGCCAAAATGATATTATAATATTAAAGACAGCTAATGATACTGAAACAATAAAATTTTAATAATTGGGAAATATCGCAAACAGCGCAACTGTGCTCAATTAGCCACAATCAGCCAGAATGACTGCTTTTTAGTACAGTTTGCCCGCTGTCTTGGCATATTTAAAGAGTTAAGGTTATTCGGCGGCCATATCTGCTACCATTTTGCGAAACATGGCAGAACTTATCGGCTTTATTATAAAATCAGATATCTGCTCGTATTTTTTTGCCTTATTGATATCCGAGCGATCTACTGAAGAGCTTACAATATATACGGTTATTTGTTTATTAATAAGTGGGCTCAGCTTAATAAACTCATCCATAAACTGCCACCCGTCAAGCACGGGCATATTTATGTCAAGCAAAATAAGATCGGGAAGCTGTGATGGTTGATCAAGACATTCGTGAAAAAAATCGAGAGCGAGTTTGCCGTTAGTAAAGAATAGAGTTTTTTCCGCCAGTTGCGAATTGTCTATTATTCTTTTTATAGTAAAGGTGTATATATCATCGTCGTCAATTACGCAAGCGATATCTATTTTTCTCATTTATTGTTAGGGGCTTAATAAATAGTGCCCCAATATAGCATTTAGCTATCAAAATAGTGTTTAAACAAACAAAGTTGTTATCATCCGGGATGATAGAAGATGATGCGAAGAATTACAAATTTATTTCTTCGCCGATAGCGGGCAATTTGATATTAACGCCCGCTTTTATAAACTTTTCAATCGTCTCGGTTTTATCTATGCTGATAACCGGGAAGGTATCGTAATGAATGCCAATGATGTTTGTACAATTTATGAAGCGCGTAGCTTTAATAGCGTCATCAACGCCCATGGTAAAATTATCGCCGATAGGTAAAAACGCCCAGTCGAGGTTTTCATCTTCAAGCAGCTTCATATCGTAGGTAAGGGCCGTATCGCCTGCAAAGTATATTTTTTTTCCTTCGGAGTATAGTACAAAACCCGCCGGATTACCGCCCGAAGCACCGTCGGGCATGGTGCTTGAATGCACCGCGTTAACCATTTTAACTCTGCCGAACTCAAAATTAAAACCACCGCCAATATTCATTCCATGCACATTCTCTATGCCCTGGTTGTTGAGCCAGTCGGCAATTTCAGCAATGCAGATCACTTTAGCGCCGCTGCTTTTTTGTACGGCTATCAAATCGGTAACATGGTCGCCGTGCCCATGCGAAACCAAAATATAATCTGGCTTTAAGGCATCAATATCTATATGCTTTGCCGCCGGGTTGGGGCTGATGAAAGGATCAAACAATAATCTTTTTCCTTCTGCCTCTATCATTATGGTTGACTGCCCGTAGTAAGTGGTTTTCATGATGTTGGAATTAAGATTTTTAGATTAAACGTTTACGATTGTAATTACCATTGGCAAGCCTAAATAATGGACTACTTACCAAACAAACCGCCAAGTCCGCCAAACATATCCTTAGTGGCTGCGGCCATTTCACTTTGGCTAACATTATCAGCTTGTTGCAGTGCTTTGTTAACTGCAACTACCAGTAATTCTTCCAGTTCCTCGCGGTCAACATCCTTTAAAAAGGCTTCGTCAATTACCACAGTTTGAACAACCTTATTGGCATTGGCAGTAACGGTTATTTTACCGCCTTCGGCGGCACCTGTAACCGTAATGGCATCCAACCTCTTTTTTATCTCGCCGGCCTTTTGCTGGGCCTCCATTATTTTATCGAACATATTTTGTAAATGTGCAGATATGCAAGTGTGCGAATGTGCAGATGCATATCTAACGTTTAATTATTAAATCCTCTTCTAATTTGCACATCTGCATATTCACGCATCCGCATATTTCTATCTGCACATCTGCATATCCACGCATCTGCACATCAACTTAATCCTCATTCGGATCGCCGCTGCCTGTATAAGCACCTTTCCTTACAACAGGCATCCCCACAATTTTAAACAGATCGTCCAGATCTAACAAACTACCATTGGCAAGGTTTGACAGTAACACAATAGTTATATCGTTTTTCAAATCGCGCAGATAAATATGCCTGAAACCATGCCACCAGCCGGTGTGGTACACCACCTTTTGCCCCGGCGACTCGAATATACGCCAGCCATACCCATAGTTAAAGTGCCCGCGAAGCCACTTGTTATGCGGGGCATAGGCAGAGTCAAGCGTTTGTTTTTTTAGCAACAGGCCGGCGCGCAAGGCACGGTCAAACAAATAGAGATCCTTGATAGTACTATATACGCCCTTGTCGCCCACAGGGCCATCCAAAAAATTTTGTACTACAGAATACCGCCAATTTCCCCTGTCATGGCCAACTACATCAACCGGGATCTTATCGTAATTAGCCTTTGAATAAACGTTGGTATGCGCCATGCGTGCCGGCTTAAATACATTCTCTTTTAAAAACTGCGCGTAAGGGATTCCGCTCACTTTTTCAATAATGGCGCCAAGCACCATAAAGTTGGAGTTGTTGTAATGAAAAGAAATATCGGGTTTATTATAGCGCGCCGGTTTATATTTGGCTATCATATCCATAGCCTGCATATTGGTAAGCCCTTTTTTCTGGTCGCGCTTCTCCTTACGGAAAATATCATCAACAAAATAAACATAGTTCATCATGCCCGAGCGGTGGGTAAGCAGCAAACGAATAGTAACCCCCTCGTACGGGAAATTAGGGAAAAACTCGCGCACATCCTGGTTCAATTTAAGTTTGCCACGCTCCATCAGCATTAAAATGGCAGTACCCGTCATTGTTTTGGTTATAGATGCCAACTCAAATTCTGAGTTTATTTTCAGGCTGTCGCGATGCAGATAATCAGCCCAGCCTATGGCATTCTCGTAAATTATTTTTCCCTTTTTAGCAACCAGAACGTTACCGTTAAACCCGCGGGTTTTATGCAGTTTTTGCATATATTCATCAATACGCTTATCGGCGTTTTTCGCGTTATATTTTAATAATGCCGCAGTGTCTAAATTTTCGGCGTTTGGGGTTACGTTTGCAGTATTTTCAGAACCTGAAGAACAGGATGCTATTAGAATAAGCAACGGTATAAAAACAGATAGGCGTAAATTCACTTATTGTACAGGTATATGATGAGAAAAATAATAAGTCCGCAATTTGAAAATTAAATAATAATCATAAAACTAAAGTTTTAAACAATTTATAGCTTTAGCTAATTAGCCCTTTAACTTTGAACGTGCAATCCTTTTTTAAACCATTATTAACAGCCTTGTTGGTTTTTTGTTCGATGATAATTTTCGCGCAGGATAACAAAGTCGGTTCTTTGATTACCGAGGGTATTGCGTTGCAAAAAGCAGGCAAACATGCAGAGGCCGCCGCTAAGTTTAAGGAGGTGCTTCAAACCGAGCCCGATAACGCCGCGGCAAATTATCAGCTGGCGTTTAGCCTGGTTGCGGTAAAGAAAGGCGATGAAGCAGTACCCTACGCAGAAAGAGCCACCAAAATGCCATCTAATTATATGGCGGCGGCCTATAGCTTGTTGGGCGGAATTTATGACGCTGCAGGACAGGCGGCAAAAGCCATTGTCGTTTATAACGATGGATTGAAAAGTTTTCCGAACGACCAAAACATGTGGTTCAATTTGGGGCTGGCGTACTTTAGGGATAAGCAATATGCCGATGCAGAGAACGCTGCCATTGAGGCTATTAAACTGGATGTGAAGCATGCTAACAGTCAGCGGTTGTATGCGTTGGTGGCGTTCCATCAAAATAAAAGAATGAACGCGTTGCTGGGACTTTGTAGCTTTTTACTTACTGATACCAACTCGCCGCGTGCTGAGGAAGCTTATACCAACATTCAAAGCATTTTAAAAGGCGGCGTTTTAAAGGGGGCGGATACAAAAGAATTGGCAACGGCAGAAGCGAAGGAAGCAACCACTTTAAACGCGGGCATAACGGCAGTTATAAATTCTCCTGCTGCGCAAAAGTTATCCGGAGTGCCGTTACTGGAGTATCAGCTTAAAGGTATTTTTACTTTCGCAGGGCAGGTGGCTAATAAGAAATCCGCTAAAAGCTTTTTCGATAATTTTTTTGTCGCTTACTTTTATAAACTGGTGCAAAGCGGTAATATGGAAACGTTTGCACAACTAATAAAGGCCGCCGCTGAAAAGGACGGGTACGAAAAATGGCGGCAGGCTAACCCTGCTAAAGTAGCAGAGATGGAGAACTGGACTAAAAGCACAAGCAGGGCTTTTTAGTATATATTTTTCTTATTATTGGCACAAATCAAAATTATCATTTGAACCGCACCTTATTTATAGCGATTTTTATTTTATTGCAGATAAATACCATCTATGCGCAGGTGCCAGACATAAGTTCTTTTAGCCCTACAACAGGACCGGTGGGCTCGGTTGTATCGATCTCCGGAAGTAACTTTGACCCTAATCCCGCAAACAATATTGTATTTTTTGGTGCCGCCAAAGCCAAGGTAATTACCGCAAGCGCAACTTTATTAACAGTTAATGCACCGATAGGCACAACTTATCAGCCAATAACTGTTACTGCAAATGGGTTAACAGCATATGCCAGCCGGGCTTTTTCTATAACGTTTTCCAGCCTTCCATTTAACTCAAACTCGTTAAAAGCCAAAGTTGATTTTGTTGCGCCTAACCATTCATTAGTCATAAAGGATGTTGACGATGATGGGAAGGGTGATATTGTTTCTGCTGACTATAATCTTTCTGTTTTACGAAATATCAGTCAGCCGGGATTAGCTAATTTTTCCCCGGCTTTTCTTACATCTAATGGATTCTTCACGGGCTTAGCTGTTGACGATCTGAACGGCGACGGTAAACCGGACATTGCTCTTGCAAATTATGGCGGAAATAAGATGTCTGTATTTATTAATACTACTGTAAATAATCAGATCAATTTTGTTCCCGCCGGTGATTATGCCACCGGGGTTAATCCTTATAAAGTAGCCATCGCGGATTTCAACGGCGATGGCCGGCCGGATATTGTGGTAACAAATGAGGGCTTTCAATCTAAATCTGTTTCGGTTTTTTACAATACTACGCCCACGGGCGGAGCGCTTTCGCTATTGCCGGCTAAAGACTTTCCGACACAGGCTACACCGAGAGGTGTTACTGTTGCTGACATTGATATGGACGGCAAAGCAGACATAATAGTATCATGCCAAACCGGGTTTTTATCAATTTTAAGGAATATATCCACTATAAACAATATGGATTTTGCGGGTACCGTTAATATTAACCTACCAGCAGGCAGCTCCCCCGAAGAGGCTGTAATAGGTTATTTTGATGCTGATTTAAAGCCTGATATTGCCGTGTCAAATAATCAGTCAGGTAATCTGTCAGTTTTAAAGAACAATAGTTCAGTAGGCAATATTTCCTTTTTACCGAGGCAGGATTACGCAACAGGCCGAACTGATTTCGGAATTTGTGCCGGGGATATAAACGGCGATGGTAAACCTGATATTGCTGTTACCAGCCAGGAGGATAATTCCGTTGCTGTATTAATAAACACAAGCACCGCAAACATTGTTGCATTTGCCGGCAAAGTTGACTTTCCTGTTGGATTCTGGCCCAGGAGTTCTGCAATGGCCGATGTAGACGGCGACGGTAAAACTGATATGGTTGTTGGCAATAATAGTGGCAATACTGTATCGATTTTATTAGCTAATTCACAAAAAACACAAGCCGTAATAACCTTTCCGCCACCCGTTCAAACCGATATAGGGCCCGATAATATTTTGAATACCGGCGCAACCAGCAATAATAACGAAACGCCTATTGTTTATACCAGCAGCAACCCTGCGGTAGCTTTTATACGTCCTGACGGGCAAATAGAAGTAATTGCCCCGGGAACTACTATCATTACTGCTAACCAGCCGGAAAGCGCCAATTATTTAGCTGCCGCGCCGGTTTCACGCAGTTTCGCTATCAAGCAATATCAGGAAATTCAGTTTCCGGCGATAAGCCCGAAACTTATCTGTGACAATGATTTTCCGGCAAATGCGACATCTTCAACCCCGCAGCCGCTTTTTTATAGCAGCAGCAACCCGGCAGTGGCCACAATTTCAGCAGCAGGCATTATTCACATTGTTGGCGCAGGCACCACAACAATAACCGTTACGCAACCCGGCAATGACCTTTATAATACCGCGGCGCCTAAATCACAAACGATAACCGTTACATTACCGGTTCCGCCTACAATAACCATCACGGCTGATAAAAGCACAATATGTGCCGGTTCATCTGCTACGTTTACCGCCACTGCCATAAACGCGGGTGCAAACCCTGTTTATCAATGGTTGGTCAATGGGCTGGCGTCCGGAACAAATAGTCCGTTATTTACGCTAAATAATATATTAGCCACTGACGTGATACGGTGTGATATAACACCGGGAGGAAATTGTATGCCGTCAACAGTTTCGTCTAATACCCTGAGTGTTGTTGTACAGCCATTGCTAACGCCCACAGTATCCATACAAATGAGCGGCGGACCATTTTGTGTTGGAAGCCCGGTAATCTTTACAGCGACGGCAGTAAACGCGGGTGTTGATCCAACCTACCAATGGCGTGTAAATAATATAATAGTAAGCACAAGTTCCGCAGCCACTTACACAAGTTCAAATTTTATTGATGGCGATAAGGTTACTTGTGTATTGATTAATAATTCTGCGCAATGCTTAACTACTACAACAGCCTTATCTAATGAAATTATAGTGCCGGTTATTACTCCGACGGATCCACATGTTACGATAGTTGCATCGGGCAACAGCATTTATGGGGGCACTCCTATAACATTTACAGCATCGGCTCAAACTCCTATAGCGGCTTATCAGTGGAAAGTGAACGGCGTAAACGCCGGCGCTAATTCAGCAAGCTTTACCACAACTACATTAAAAAACGGTGATGAAGTTACTTGTATGGTTACAACTGACGCGGTCTGCTCTACGACGGGTACCAGCGAAGCGATAGTTATAGATATTTTGCAACCGCCGGATATTAAAATACCCAATGCTTTTACCCCTAATGCGGATGGAATAAATGATGTTTGGGTAATTGCCGACCTAGCTTTTTACCCGGATTGTATTGTGAAAATATTTAATCGCAATGGGGCATTATTATACACCTCAAAAGGGTATGCCACAGCCTGGGATGGAACAGCTAATGGCAAAAAGCTACCCCCGGGCACCTACTATTACGTAATTGACTCACAAGCGGTTGTTAACAATCGTCGAAGCGGCTATGTAAGTATTTTACAATAGTTTTGATCCCGGCCAAACTGCGCTGTAATGATTGCAGTTTTTTGCTAACTAATAAAAAAGCCTGATCCTGCCGGCCTCTCCGCTGCATTTTTAAATACCTTTATGTTCCAATTATACTTATTATGAAAGCACTCTTTTTGGCGGCATGCCTTTTTATTACTACCGGCGCAATGGCAGCAATAGACTCGTTACATGCGGCAGTTTACAAACTAAGCAATGCCAAGGTGCAGAAAGTAGGGATATTAGAAAGACGACTTGTTGTTTCGGGCACTACGCTGGATGTTAAACAGTTTGACGTATATGTAAATACATTGCCAGCCGGGAAGAAATATACTTCTACCAATGCCGACAGTAAGTTTGAACAGCTTATAGTAGTAAAAAGCGGCACTATTAAATTAACAGTTGGCGATAGCAGCAAAACGGTAGGGCCGGGTAGCCTGGCATTGGTGTTGGCCGGTGATAAAATGACTTTCGAGAACAGCACTGCCGAACCGGTTAGCTGGTATGCTATGAATTATCAAACTCAATTAGAAGATATAAAACGTGGGCACGATGCCGGGCCATCCTTTATAAAAGACTGGAATGCGCTGCGCGTAGGAAAATCTGCCAAAGGCGAAACGCGCAATGTATACGACCGCCCAACAACTATGTTTGAACGTTTTGATGTACATGCTACGGTATTGAACAACGGCTTTAACAGTCACGATCCGCATACGCATAGGGCAGAGGAGCTGATACTGATGATAGATGGGGAATGCCAGTTCCAGATAGGGCAGGAAAAATTT
>CBFGNU010000135.1:0-10397 GCA_965650195.1 uncultured Mucilaginibacter sp.
ATATTGCTGTAACTGGCATCCGCCTGTAAACTAAAATAGGATGCTGAATATTTTAAGCCCAAAAGCCCGATGTGACTTTGGAAGCCAACAGCGCCGTAACTTGTATTTAAATAGTGATAAGCGCCTAATAAAGTCAACTGGCTGTTAACGGTATAGCCCAGTTTGCCATAATATTCAAACTGCTGATTGGAGAAAGTGGTATTAACAGGCGTAGTAGGATTAGGGGTAACGTTAGCGGTAATAGACTGATTATAATAAGCTACCGATTGATCCAGCTGCAATTTCCAGCCTAAGCGGTTACTTAACGAAGCGCGGGTATAACTACCCTTGCCACGGTTGCTGTTGGCAGGCATTTTAATCCCGGTCTCTAAGCCTGCTGTTAATAAGCCAAACGCTGTTATCTTTTCCTTATTAAGTACAGCAGTATCCACAAACGAAGCATGGTAGGATGCTGTGTAATTATTATCCAGATATTTGTTGCATAAGTAACTGAAATAACGGGCTGTTTGGTTATAAGCGTCCATTTTTAAAACCTGTTGATATTGTGTTAACGCTCCCTGGTAATTTTCCGTCATTAACTCGGCATAACCCATGCGAAGCCGTAAAGTCGGATAATCTACCCCTGCATTAATGGCGGTGTTGCCGTATGCAATTAAACTCTTCCAGTTACCCTCTGAGTATTGTGCATACGATGTGCTGTCAACTTGCTGAAAGCTGATAGTTTGGGCCCTTGCCACATAACAACAAACCATAAATAATACTGCTAAAAAATATTTTCTGTTTGCCATTGTACCGTTGTTGATTCGCCGTTTAAGTTGATCATAAATGATTTAAGGGTATTATCCGCGATAAGAATATTAGCATCCATCACCTGCTTTTTAATGCCTGAGATCTCTTTATAGCCCTGTGCGGTGATAACTAATTGCTGTTGACTGTAATCGCTATGGCTTTGATGGCTGTATCTGATAAATTGATAGAAAGGTGCGATCAGGTCATGGATCCAAAGTCCTGCCCCAAAACTTTTTACTTGCAGCGGATAAACATCATGGGCAATGATATTATTATCAGCAGTAAAAACAACCTTGTAAGCAGCCAGGTAAAAATAGTAAAGCAACGAACGCTTGCTACCGTAAAACCCTGTAAAATACAAGGTTGTGCCATTGTTTATAAAGTAAATTGAAGCGCCGGTTTCTTTACTTACCAGATAAGTATGATTATAGGCATCTGTAAAAACTTCAACCCTTTCGGTTTTACCATCGCTACCGGTTAATATGGCGCTGTAGCCCGGTTGCCATGTAAATGCCTGTTTTAATTGTGTGTTTATATCAACGGGCTGCACCTTAGTCCCCTCGGCCGGAATTTGAAAACTGTTTAATTTTTGCGTACCGGCGTTATCACTGATATAGTAAGCAAATGGGTAGGCCAAAGTCTTTGAGCCAATGTAAGGCGTTATCTGTGCCTGGAAATGTAAATGTGGCTCAGGCGAACGGCCCGAATTACCGCATAAGCCCAGCAGGTCTCCCTGGTTTACATAATCACCTATCTTTACTTTAACAGAATGTTTTTTTAAGTGCGATACCTTGGTGAAGAAGCCCGCAACATGTTTTATTACTACGGTGTTTCCCCAGTTTTGACCAGTATTTACCGTTCCTATTGGGTTATCGTCAATATGGTTTACCACTTCTTCAACAATGCCGCCTGCGCAAGCTAAAACAGGTTTGTTAAAGCAGTAAAAATGTTCCGCCCGGGTGCCGGTGTCGCTATATGTTTTATTGTCCGCGTCGGTAATTACAAAATCAAGCGCCTTACCCCATTCATCCTGATGAGTGATCCCGCCATCGTATCCCTGCGATACTGTCCATGTGCCGATAAATGGCAGGTTAAGACGCAGGTATTTTAAATCCTGCAGGCGCTCTTGGCCGTTAACGTATTGATAAAGGTTGCTCTCTGGCGAATAATGCTGTATGGGCGTTAATTGAAGCTTGCCTGGGCTTACCCTTAGCATAAAGAAATACAGCAGCGCAATGGTTAACAGGCAAAACGGCAATGAAAAAACAGGCAGGTTATAAATGACCAATATTTTTGTTAGTGCATTTACCAGTAAAAATGCTACAGGTATAGTAATGATTGCCCATAGATATGACCGCCATGAAGGGATTAGGAAAAAACCACCGATAGCTACTGATACCATCATAAAATTAGCTCCTAAATGGTAATGGCTTATTCCTTCGGGATAAATACCGGTGATGTAATTGAAGAAGCAGGCTGTGGCAAAGCCAATACACAACAAACTAAAACCAATGCGGGAGTGAATGAACAGACCTAAACTCATTATTATGCCGGCTATTACGCTGTTTTGAAAAAATATGGAGCTCACAGACCGGAAAAATAAGTCGGGATATTTACCAAAACCGATCTTATCTAAACGCGACAGGAAATCAACAACATAAGCATTGGCCCCGGTGTTTAGTTCGGTGAGCATATAGCTCTCTTTTTGCTGCAGGCCCATGCCCAGATAATCATTAGCGGCTATCAGCACCACCCAAAAAGTTAATATAAACGGGATAGATAATACGGGCAAACCATATTTACCAAGCAATGCGGTAAGCACAACTGTAAGTGTAACAACAAGCAGGCAAGCCGCTAATAGCCACAGCCAAAATGCGTTGTTGTAATTATAAAAAGTACCGAAACCTATACCCAACAATAAGGCATTGAAGCTATAAAGGCCGGTTTGTGTGCTTTCGCGGTTATAACCCAGCAGGCTAACCAGCGCTATAGCCGCACAAGTGGCTAACAGGCCGGCTAATCCGGCAGCCGGATTAAAAAAAGACACCAGCAACAGCAGTACCGCCAACACCCGGTTCTGCGAAAAGAACAGGATTGCATAACTGTTTAGTATTGACCTGGTGTAATATGAAATGTTATTTTTCAATTGTATGTAGTTAGTTGCCCTGTACTAAGCTAAATTGTTGCAAATGGTCGGGCATTTTTTCCATTGCTTCCATGTATTGCAATGTTTCGGCCTGGCGTATTTCATGCAAATTTTGTTGTTCGTCAATTAATACTACTGCCGGGCGCAGGCTAATAAACTGCATCCATTGGGTCATGTTATAAGCACCTACCTTGTGTACCACTACGTGGTCGCCGGGATTAAGAAGAGGTAGATTAATATTATCCCGCACCACATCTATATTCATACACAGCGGGCCATATAATACCATGTCTTCTACATGCTCATTAAATTCCTGTGCGGGGCTTATTTTGTGATCGTACCAAAACGCGGTAAACAAGGTATTCACACCGAAGTTCATTATGGTGGCACGCCGACTATCACTTAATCGTTTATTGGCTATCACGGTGCCCAACAGGTAGCCGGCATCATCAATCAGCACGCGACCACTTTCCAGTATCAGCAGCGGAAGCTCATCTTGCTTAAAGCCATATCCCAGTATAACCGACGTTATAGCTTCGGCAAAGTCATCAACAGAAGGTACTGTATCAACTCCCGGTAAATAAGCGCCTTTAAGCGTATTGGTTGATGGGAAACCACCGCCCATATCAAGATATTGAATAGGGGTGTAAAGCAAATTTTTGCAGCGCATAGCCAGTTCACATAGTTTACTTGCTGCTACGGCATACGGCGATGTAGACAACATATAGGTGCCAATGTGGCAATGTAAACCCACCAATTGCATTTTACCCGAACCAACTATTTTAGCTATAGCGTTCCAGGCCTGGCCGTTTTCGTAATTAAAACCAAAACGGTCCCATATCGGATAAACGCCGGTATCCATATTTATGCGAATAGCTACGCGGGGTTTTTTGTTAAGCTCTTCACATAGTTCTATAAGGCTATATAATTCGTCAAAATGGTCAATGTGGATCAATGAATCATTTTCTATAGCCGCTATAACATCATCACGGTGTTTGTCCGGTCCGTTAAAAATGATACGATTGCCGGGGACACCGTTGCCTAAGGCTTTATGATATTCAAAGCCCGATACCACTTCGGCCCAGCTGCCTTCCTGGTGAAAGATATTGCAAACCGCGTTGATATAATTGGTTTTATAACTCCAGGCGAACTGTACTTTCGGGTAACGGGTTTTAAACGAACGGTTAGCCGATTGGTAATTTCTGCGGATCTGCTTTTCTGATAATACAAACAGGGGAGACCCATATTGTTCTATCAATTTAAGCACCGGCACGCCATCTATATGTTTTACCGGCTGAAGTTTGGTGTTGGTACCAAATTTATTCATCAAACCGGCATTCATCTTCTTGATAACCGGACGTTCGTATTTTAATTTCATCATTTCTATTTTGATTGAGCTTTAAGCATAATGCCAAAGGCTTTTATGATCTATTTTTTATTTCCACCGTATTGTTATTTGGCTTGATGCTACAGTTCTCCAAATGCTGATAACTCCTGGAATTCGTTTACATCGGTAATATGGTCCCAGGCATAGCGGATAAACATTTTGCCTACCTCATATTCGGTAAATGGTTTAACATCCTCGCCTAGTGCCATTTTAACTAAAGCGGCGGGCTGATTTTGCCCGGCACCTGCGGTAAGATATATCCAGGCAGGAAAACGGGGATTAATTTCCATTATGTACAATTTGCCCTTTGCATCCCGCATTATTTCCAGTTCAAAACCGCCGCGCCAATTGGTGGCCTTTGTAAATTCACGGGCCAGCTTTAATAGATCGGTGTCTTCAATGGTTATACCCGCCCAGGCCTTGCCTTTATCTGTAATATACAGCTTGCGCATTGGGATAATACTAATACAGTTGCCATTGCCATCGCCCAGGGCTGCTATATTTATTTCGGTTCCTTTAATAAATTCCTGTGCAATAACAGGTGTGCCCCATTTGGCGCTTAATTGGTAAAATGCTTTTTGTGCCAGTTCAAGATTTTGACACACGTATGCCTCGTAATATTTTCCTTTTACTACCAGCGGGTATTCCAATTCTTCCGCCGCTTTTTTCAGTTCGTCAACTTTGTGAATCACTTTGTCCTGCGGCACATGCATCTTATGCTGTTTGCCAAACTTGGTCAGGTTAATTTTATCCCGGGCTTCCAATGCCTCATGAGTAGGTAAAAAAGTGCGGATACCCATTGTACCTAATTGCGCGCTTATCTTAATGAAATTATATAGTTCAGCGTCAAAGTTGGGGATGATAAGGTCTATCTGTTCCTTTCCGTGAATGTATTGCAGCCTTTCAATTAAAGCTTCAGCGCCGGCAGATGGATAAGGGATCTGGTAGGTTTTGTCAACCAGATTGTGGAGATAAACACCGGGTTCTAACGATTCATACGATAAGCCGATAATACGGATCTCCCGATCCAATCCATCCCGTAAGGCGCGGATCACCGCCACACCCGGGCCGGGGCTGTCTATAGCGTTTAGCGCTGTAACAGCTATTACGAGCGGCCTTTTTATTTTATCTGGCATAATTAATTACAGCTCTAACAGGTTAGCATCCTTTAATTGCAGTAGCCAGTCTTCCCAGTCCCGCTCAAGTTGCGCATCTTCAACCTCATACTTATTCAGTACGTGCTGCTTAATATCCAGTGATGACTGCCCGGCTTTCATCAGGCTTAATATTTCGGCTGCGATAGAATTACTGGAAAAGGAATCACCCGTGGACGGGTTGAAAATAAAGCCATTTTCGCTGGTCGCGATGTTCTTTTTTAGTCTCATTTAATTGGTTTAATCAGGTTTTATTGGTGTGGTTATTTAATGAGACGATGAAATGAAGTATTTCCTTCGCTCATTACTTTTTTTTAATCAATCCGACTAAATACCAGGGAAAGTTTAAAACCTGAAAACGAACGGTATGTCTGATCACGGAATCCAGCCCTTTTTACCACTCCGTTGTCCTTTTAAAAAACTCTTGCAAATTAAAAATATGTTTCTACATTTGTAGTTATATAAAACTATTTGTAGAACATGGAGCTTACTAAAACGGAAGAACAATTGATGCAACGCCTGTGGGAACTGGAAAAGGCTTTTATGAAAGATCTTATCAGTGCCTACCCTGATCCGAAACCGGCACCCACCACTATTGCTACTTTACTGAAAAGAATGGTTGATAAAGGCTTTGTGGGTTTTAAGGTCTATGGAAACTCGAGGGAATATTATCCGCTTGTAGTTAAAGCAGACTATTTTTCAAAGCACGTTAACATATTAATAAAGGATTTCTTTAATGATTCTGCTTCACAATTTGCTTCGTTTTTTACTAAGCGGACCAACTTATCATCTAATGAACTGGAAGAGTTAAAAGAAATTATAGAGCAGGAAATTAAACGAAAAAAGAAATGATAGCATACATTTTAAAATCGGCTATATGCCTGGCAACGTTTTTAGTTGTCTACCATCTTTTTTTTGAGAAAATGAAGATGCACCGGTTTAATCGGTTTTACCTTTTACTAAGTCTTGTTGCGGGCCTTGTACTACCGGCGCTGACTATCGAAATATCAACGGACGTTTTAGACCATACTCCGCTTTTATCAAATACTATGGCGTTGCAAGAAATCCCGTCATCATTTCCAACAGAGGTGAGTGGGGGTGCGGTTGTTCAAGAGTCCTCATCATCTTACAATTTTGAAACTTTATTGATTTTATTTTACAGCATAATAGCATGTGTTTTAGCCATACGGTTCGTCCGCAACCTGGCAATTATACACTCGCGGATCTATAAAAATCCAAGACAAAAAATAAAGGAAGGTTCGCTGGTAATGTTATCAAATGATGTGTTACCACATAGCTTTCTGAGCCATATTTTTATTAACGAAGATGATTACAGGGAGGGTAGAATAGACGAGCAACTATTGGAACACGAGTTAACACACGTTCGCCAGATGCATTCGCTGGATATACTGTTCGTTGAGATCATAAAGATCATATTTTGGTTCAACCCGGTATTTGTTTTTTATAAAAAAGCAATTCAGCTGAATCATGAGTTCCTTGCCGATGAGGCTGTTGTATGCCGGTATGAAGTATCGGCCTATCAGTACCTATTACTTAAGGAAACTAACCTTGCAGAACCTTCTCCATTAGCCAGTAACTTAAATTATTCACTCACCAAAAAACGATTAACCATGATGATCAAAACCACCTCCAAATTAAAGATCTGGACTGCCCGCGTGGCGGTGCTTCCGGTTCTTGCAGCTATGCTGTTCCTTTTTAGCATGAAATCTGTTACAAAAGTCTACACATCTAAACCGAACACTTTCAGTAACGTCGCTGAAAAAGCGGTTGAGCCAAATAGGGCGACCTTTTTTAAAGGTGCAACAATATGGATAGAAAACAAGGAAGGCAAGTACATGCCAAAGAAATATGATGAAATGACAGCGGCAGAAAAAGCCGCGCTTCCTGATCCTCCAAAGGTGCTTGCAAAGGTGCCTACAAATGAGATGGTAGCAGCATGGAAAGAAAAAACTAACGTTTACACAATCTGCATAAACGATAAATATGTCGACAACTCTGAGTTGGCGAAATATAAAGGAGCGGATTTTGCATACTACAGCATCAGAAAACCCGGAAATGTAGACCTGCGGGTAAATAAAAATTATGGGAATGCCCCTAACCTGGTAGATATGTATACAGTGAACGTCCATGCAAAACGATTTGTAGAACGTTATACCAAGCCCGGTAAATGGCTGGCGGTTTACCACAATAAGATCTGGCCCGGCGGGATTGATGGAGCGGAGACAATACGCCAATATTTTAAATTAGAGGAGCTCAAAAAGACAGATCCTAATGCAGGAATGAGGTGGGTGCTTCCTCCATTTAAACCTGAACCGATCCAGTAAATAGCCTGGCGTCTCTAAGGTTGAGGCAAACATAAAGCAAGAATGCTGCGGCCTAATGGCCGCAGCATTCTTGCTTTATACGATTTGAATTTATTGATCAGTCCCTTTTTATCAGTGACTTATACAACTTCTTTATTTTTTTAGCATCCTTCTCCAGTTTCTCTATCAGATCATGCACATCGTTGGTTTTGATGCTTTTTAATTTATGAACGATTGAATCCTTAGTCTGGTAAAGCGGGCGCAGCTGCTTATTGCTGTCGTAGAATTCAACATCGGCAAAAAACTTAGCCAGGTGCTCCTTGTTTTTGTTCCGAAGCCTGGTCTGCTCTTCAGCAACACTTGCATTGCTGATCAATCGGTCATAGTAGTCAAAATGGGCGATGAGATCAGATATCTCCAGTGCCACCACATTAAAATCCATAGCATTTGTATTAATTTAAGGCAAGATAAGCACCAGATCAATAACGTATGCGGTGCTAACAAAAACTTAATATTGTGTTAAACTATTCTGCTGCCCGGCGTAACTTTGCCTATCCGCTTATCCTTGCGCGATACAAGGTCACAAAGTTGTATGGCGGCGGTTTCAAAATCTTCATGATCATCGCTAAGGAGTAGCCATGTTGTATCAAAACCTTCGTCGAGCGAGAAATTAGTTATCGCCGGAATTTCCGATTTCAAACTGTCATGATCTTCCCGGCGGGTAGAGATCCAAATGCCGTTGTGCTGTCGATTTTTACCGGTTTTGCGGAAGATGAGCACTATCTTTTGATCGAAATAGATATAGAACATCCCAATAGCCGGTTTAACGACTATGCCGGCAGGCAGATAATCCAGCAGAAAATCAAAAGGGATGGACTTTTTCACATTTTAAAATTAACAATTGTTATGGTTAATTAAATAAAAGATCCGGATGTATACAGGCGAACAATAATTTTGATAACACGTGTAATATTGTGTCAAGTTATGCCACTAATAAAATAATATTAAAAATAAGTAACAAAGTACTATGTTATGCATCCTATTATCAAAATTAACTGACCGCACGAATACTAAATAATTAGTTGTATTTTTACCACTTGTAAACCCTTACACAATTTGAAATGAAAATTACCTTTCTGGCTTTGTTAGCCATATTCCTATTCGCACATACATCTTACGGGCAAAACTCGCTCTCTGTAAAGGGTGTAACTGTTGATTCTGTTTCCAAAGCTAAATTAAGCGGCAGCGTTAGTGTACTTAATGCTAAGGACTCGATTTTACGCAAGTTTACCTATGCTGATCCTAACGGCGCATTTAGCATTAGTGGCTTACCGGCAGGTAAATACCTGCTTTTTATTACCTATCCCGGTTACGACAATAAAATGAGGCCCTTTACTTTGGGCGCGCCGGTTACTGACCTTGGAAACGTTGGGATGAGCGCTGTAATTAAAACATTAAATGAAGTAACCATAAAAAGCACCCCGCAGGAAATTAAAATAAAAGGGGATACCCTCGAATATAACGCCAAGGCATATGTTATACAACCTAACTCAAAGGTTGAAGATCTGTTGAGGCAGATGCCAGGTGTAGTGATAGATAAAAACGGCAGAATTACCGTGAACGGGCAAGCCGTACCTAAGGTGCTTGTTGATGGGGAAGAGTTTTTTGGAGATGACCCAACACTTGTTACCCAAAATTTGCGTGGCGATATGGTTTCGTCTGTGCAGATATACGACAGAAGGAGTGACCAGGCCTCGTTTACAGGGATAGACGATGGACAGCGGATAAAAACCATCAATGTTAAATTGAAAGAGGATAAGAAGAAAGGCATTTTTGGCAAAGTAACCGCCGGTTACGGAACCGATGACTACTACGAGGCCCAAGGCATATTCAATAAATTTACCGCCAGAACTAAATTTGCCGCCTATGGTACGTTTGCTACTACCGGAAAAACAGGTTTAGGCGCTGCCGATAATAGCCGCATAGGCTCATCAAACAATTACGCGCAAATAGCCGACAACGGAGGGATAATATCGCAGGGTGGCGGACCAGATGATCTGGACGCGGGCTCTGGTAATTACAATGGCAACGGTTTACCCACAGTCCAAGCGGGCGGTGCGCATTATGATACCAAGCTAAAAACTGACGCAACCTTGAACGCTAATTACAAAATTGGTTCGATAGATGTTGTAGGAGACTATAACTCATCAACCCAGGTAACTATACCGGGCAGCAAGCAGGATCAAACGGCTTCGCGTACCAAGCACAATACGGCATTCAGGCAAAAAGCGGATGTTACCTATTATACAAAACTCGATACATCATCAACCCTAAAACTAGGCATTGATGTTATTACAAAGCATCAAACCATTGATAACAACTGGTTGACAACCATTGTTGGTGAAACCGGTAACGTATTAACAACTGAAAAGAAGAGAGAAACCTCTGATATTCATCAAAAGGGGTTGAACTTGAATGCTTTGTATACCTATAAATTTAAAAAACCAACGCGCACGCTTTCTTGGGCTTTATCTCAAACTTATGCGGATAATATTTCGACTGGATTTTTGATTTCAGTCGTTTACACAGCTAAGAAT
>CBFGNU010000136.1:0-10387 GCA_965650195.1 uncultured Mucilaginibacter sp.
ACCAATAACAGCCTTTCGCGCAAGGGGATATTTGACCCCGACCCCCCCGGCCTTACCCGCACAATAGAGTATGATGTTGCTACCAGTCGCTATGTAATGTATGAGCGCGTTGGTAATTTGCTGTACCGGCCACCGGTTTATCTCTCGTTTTCAGAATACCTTAAGTTAAAGCAACAGGAGGAAAAAAGGACCTATTTTAGAAAGCTGACGGATAATTATGCTTATCAATCGCAACAGCCGGGTTTTTTACCCCAGATAAAGGTGCGCAGTCAAACGTTCGCCAAAATATTTGGCAACAACGTAATTGATATCCGTCCGCAGGGCTCGGCTGAGGCTATTATGTCGGGTCAGATCAATAACAATCAGAACCCGTTGTTTAACACCCGGCAGCGCAAGCAATTCAACTTTAATTTTGATCAGCGTATCCAGCTTAACGTAACGGGTAACATAGGTGATAAACTGAAAATTGCCACCAACTACAATACCGACGCGCAGTTTCAGTTTGACAACCAGTTTAAACTGGAATACAAGGGCCACGCCGATGAAATTATCCAGGAAATACAAGCGGGAACGGTAAGCATGCCGCTGCCCACCACCTTGATAACCGGTACACAGGCTTTGTTTGGTATCCGCACTAAATTGAAGTTTGGCAGGCTGGGCGTAACCAGCGTGTTTTCGCAGCAGCGCTCGCAATCGCGGACACTTACTATAAGCAATGGCTCGCAGCAAGGCGAGATCAATTTGGTAGCGTCAGATTACGAGGCCAACAAGCACTATTTCCTGTCGCAGTATTTCCGCGATACTTACAATAAATCGTTGGCTAATATTCCGCTCAACGGTTCCGGAGTTAATATTACCCGTATTGAGGTTTGGGTGACCAACAGGACCAACTCAACCACCGATTCAAGGGACGTGTTGGGTTTGCTTGACCTTGGCGAGAATAAGCCTTACGCTACGCCACTTGTACAGGGCGGGCCTGGTTATTCGCCTTTACCCTCTGGTTTTTTGGGACCAATTGCAGCGCAGCAATCTAACTCGCTTTTACAGAATTTACCGGCGGGTGCCCGCCAAACCAACGACCCCACCAACTCGTTGGCCAATTACTTTGCAGCTAATGGCGGTACGGACAACTATGCCAAGCTTACCTACGCCCGTAAGCTTACCACCAAAGAATTTACGCTGCAATCGCAGTTGGGCTATATATCGCTCAACTATCCTTTAAATAATGATGAGGTACTTGCCGTGGCCTTTCAGTACACTTACAACGGCGTGCAGTACCAGGTGGGTGAGTTCTCAACCGATATTCCTGTTGATCCGGCGCAGCCGAAAGTGTTGTACCTAAAGCTGGTAAAAAACACGCTGCTTAAAACTAAACTTCCTACCTGGAAGCTGATGATGAAGAATATCTACTCGCTTAACGCGTACCAGATAAGCCCGCAAAACTTTAAGCTGCGTATTGCCCGCTTGGATGATAAGACCAGCGTTGAGAAACCTGTAATGGAGGAAGGGCAGAATACCAACGGTAAATTATGGCTACAGCTTACGGGGTTGGATAATTTAAGTCAGCAGAACGAAAAACGACCGGATGGCTACTTTGATTTTTTAGAGGGTATAACCATTGATTCACAAAACGGGCGAATTGTCTTTCCGGTATTAGAGCCTTTCGGCTCTGACCTTGCCGCGAAATTTAATCCCGGTGAAACCGACCTGATCAAGCGTTACGTTTACCAGCAGTTGTATGATTCTACAAAAACGGTGGCGCAGCAATTCTTCCCGCAGTTAAACCGGTATGCCATAAAGGGCACTTACTCAGCGCAGGGCGGCGGTGGTACCTATCAGCTTAACGCCACTAATATTCCGCAGGGCTCGGTAGTTGTTTCCGCAGGGGCCACCAAGTTGGCAGAGGGCACTGATTATACCATTGATTATAATTCGGGCCGTATCACTATCATCAATGGAGCGTTACTTTCATCTGGTCAGCCCATCACAGTAAACCTGGAAAATAATGAGCTTTTCGGTGTGCAGCAAAAATCCTTATACGGCGCACGGTTTGATTATCGCCTGAACAATAAACTGGCGCTGGGCGGTACAATTATGCACCTTACGGAGCAACCCATTTCGCAAAATGAAGCTATTGGTGCCGAATCCATCTCTAACACCATATGGGGTTTGGACGTCAATTACAGTTCGGAATCGCGCTTTTTAACCCGTATGGTTGATAAGCTCCCATTCCTGACAACCAAAGCGCCATCATCAGTTAATTTCAGCGGGGAATTTGCTCAGCTTTTACCCGGCAGCCCAAGTGTTTTAAGTTATGCAGGTGCACGTAACGGTACATCATATCTGGATGATTTTGAGAACAGCCAGTCTATTATTGACGTAAAAGCCGCTAATGCGTGGCAACTTTCGGGTACACCACGCATGTTTCCGGAAGCGAGTCTGTTCAATAATTTAGCCTACGGATACAATCGTGCCCGTTTGGCCTTTTATAACATCGACCCGATATTTTATACTTCAAGTAATATCCCCATTTCGCGTGCGCAGTTATCTAACCATTACGTAAGGCAGATCTTTCAAACAGAGGTGTTTCCTTACAAGCAATCAGTTACGGGGCAACCCCTGGCTGTTGCCACGTTAGATCTGGCTTTTTATCCAACTATCCGTGGTCCGTATAACTATGCCACAACCGGCATTAACCCCGACGGTACGCTGCAAAATCCAAAGTCGCGTTGGGGTGGTATCTATCGCGGTATTCCCATTACAGATTTCCAATCGCTCAACGTGCAATACATTGAGTTTTGGGTGATGGATCCCTTTATTTATAAACCGCAATCGCAGGGTGGCGATCTATACGTTAACCTCGGCAGCACATCAGAAGACGTGCTGAAAGACGGACGCAAAAGTTTGGAAAACGGCCTGCCCGCCAACGGAGATTACAGTACAGTTGACAATACCGTTTGGGGCCGCGTAACCCGTACGCAGCCGGTTATTAACGCTTTTGATAGTAACCCTACATCACGGTCATTGCAGGATATAGGTTTGGATGGGTTAAATGACGCTGATGAGCGTACCAACTTTGCCAATGCTATACAGCAAATACAGGGGCAGGTAAGTGCAGGGGCCGCTGCCGCATTTAACAATGACCCATCATCGGACGATTTTCAGTATTATTTGGGTGCTAATCAAGACCAGGCAGGCGCGGGTATACTCTCTCGTTATAGCCGGTATAATGGCAATGAGAGCAACTCAAAAACCGCAGAGCAATCGCAGGCCGAATTAGGGCTGCCCACATCGGCATCAACCTCTTTGCCGGATGGTGAAGATATTGACCGCGATAATAACATGAGTCAGGACGATCAGTACTTTCAATACAAGGTATCTATGCGGCCTGCTGATTTAGTAGTGGGGCAAAACTTTGTTAATGACAAGCTTACATCGCAGGTAAAACTGGCTGATGGCACTACGCAGCCTGTAACCTGGTATCAGTTTCGTATTCCCGTTACATCTTATCAATTTGCCGTTGGCGGTATACAAGATTTTAAGGCCATCCGCTATATGCGTATGTTCATGACCAATTTTGCCGATACAGCCGTTCTGCGTTTCGCAACAATGGAGCTGGTTAGGGGAGATTGGCGCGCGTTCAACACCGAAAATAATCCTGCTAATGTTATTGCTGATGTGGCTTTAAATAACCCGCCGCTTGATAATTCGACCTTTGCTGTGCAAACCGTAAATATTGAAGAGAACGGCAAGCGCGTACCCATCCCTTACGTGGTGCCGCCCGGTATACAGCGCCAGCGCGATTACAATAACCTGCAGATCAATAGCCAATTAAATGAGCAATCGCTGTCGCAAACGGTAACCAACCTTACTGACGGTTATTCAAGGGCATCATTTAAAACTTTTTATAATGATTTGCGCCGCTATAATCATTTGCAAATGTTTATTCATGCGGAAGCGGTACCTCAAAACAACCTGCGCGATGGTGAGTTAAGCGCGTTTGTACGTTTAGGAACAGATTACCAGAACAATTTTTACGAATACGAGATCCCACTTGTAGTAACGCAACCCGGCAGCACTAACCCGAGCAGCATTTGGCCCGCCGATAACGAGCTGGATATTGATCTGAGCATATTAACTGATGCCAAACTGGCGCGTAACAACGCAAAATACCAAGGCATACCATGGCCGGTAAACAGGCCTTTTACTTACTCCAACGGGCGCAACCGCATTACCATAATGGGGGTGCCTGATCTGAGTCGTTTACGCACCATTATGCTGGGTGTGCGCAATCCATATAAAGGAAACTCGCCTACCGGGGTTGACGATGGGCTACCCAAAGCCGGCATAGTCTGGTTTGATGAGTTGAGGCTTACCGACTTTAAAACCAAAAAAGGTTTTGCGGCAACGGCCCGGGTCGATCTTAAACTGGCAGATGTTGCGGTGGTAACAGTTGCAGGTAGTAAATCAACTGCAGGCTTCGGCGCGCTGGATTCTAAACTGCAGGAACGATCATTAAATGATAACCAGGCTTATGACATATCTGCGAGTATGGATATAGGCAGGTTTTTTCCTGAAAAATCAGGGATAAAGATTCCCACCTATGTAAATCTTTCATCGCAGGTGAGCACACCAATGTATGATCCCGGTCAGCCGGATATCTTATTAAAACAATCATTAGCTGCTGCTACAACGGAACACCAGCGCGACTCGATAAAAACAGTATCCGAAGACTATACAAAACGGCGCAGCATTAATTTTACTAATGTGCATAAAGAGCGCACCGACCCTACAGCGTTGGTACATTTGTGGGATATTGAGAATTTTAACGTAAGCTACGCTTTTACAGAATACCTGCACCGCGACTTTATAACGGAGAACAATGTGGAGCGAACTTATACCGGCGCTTTCGCTTACAACTACGCTAATCAGCCCAAATATATTAGTCCGCTGGCTAAGGCTATAAAAAGCAATCCATTGGCTTTACTGCGCGATATCAATTTTAGTCCGGTGCCTTCGCGGCTTAACTTTAGTATGAACTTTAACCGGTTTTACGCCGAGAACTCGTTGCGTAACACGGATCGTGACAACCCGACACCCATACCCACCAACTTTAATAAAAATTTCAACATTGTGCGTATTTATGGGATAGGGTGGAACCTGACCAAATCATTAACCATGGACCTGGATGCCACCAATTTATCGGTAGTTGACGAGCCCTATGGGCGTATAACGGGTTTAAAGCGCGATACACTTTGGGAGAATATAAAAAAACTGGGCCGTACCACTAACTACAATCACAATTTAAGTTTGAATTACACAGCGCCAATAAACAAGATACCCGGACTTGATTGGACTACCATGATAGTGCATTACCAAACGCATTTTGATTGGCAGGCGCAGCCTTTGTTCGGCATTAAAGATCCGCAGCTAAACGTGGGCAATACTATCCAAAACGCCCGCACTATTCAACTTACTCCCTCACTTGATTTTACGCGGCTGTATAGTAAGTTTTCTGCATACAGGGATAGGCAGAAGCCCGATTTTGAAGGTAAAGGCATCGCCGATTTCTTTATGGGGGCCTTGTTCAGCATAAAAAATATAAGTGGCACGTATACCAATACAAAGGGTACATTCCTGCCGGGATATCTGCCGCAATCCAATGTTTTTGGTCAGGATTTTACCTATGATGCGCCCGGCTTAGGTTTCCTTTTAGGCAGCCAGGCTGATCTGCGCGAAAAAGCGATAGCCAACGGCTGGCTGTCAAAAAATACGTTGCAAAATCAGTTGTACGTTAAAACCTTTTACGAGGACCTGCGTCTTAAAGCGACGGTTGAACCCATACGCGACCTGCGCATACAGTTGTCATCCTTCAAAACCCAGAACCGAAATTATCAAACCAACTTTAAATATTCTGATGTAACAGGCGGGTTTGAAAACATGGCGGCAATTACCGCCGGCGACTACAATATTTCTTTCTTCTCGCTGGCTACCGCGTTCTCGTCTCCTTCCGGGGTTGAGAATATTTCGGCGCCATTTTTAAAATTTTTAGATAACCGGGCAGCCATTTCAAAACGCCTGGGTGCTCAAAACCCAAATTCGACAGGAACAAACGCGGCCGGTTTTGCTGATGGTTATGGCCCTAACGCGCAAAACGTGTTGGTGCCGGCTTTTTTGGCGGCTATTACGGGCAAAGATCCATCAGGCGCTAATTTGAGCCAGTTTCCGTCCATACCCATTCCTAACTGGCAAATTACGTACGGCGGTTTAAGCAGAATACCTTTTATGCAGGAGATATTTGATTCGTTCGATTTGCGGCATGGCTACCAATCTACTTACATGGTAAGCAATTACAGTAGCCTGCTGCAATACCAGGAAACCGGCGGAAACGCCGTTTCGCGCGATGTTAATAACGACTTTTTGCCCCGCTATCAGTTTGGGCAGATAAGTATATACGAGCAGTTTGTGCCCTTGCTTGGTGCAGATATGCGCTTTAAGAATAATGTAACAGCTAATTTTGAATACAGGCAAAGCCGAATATTAAGTTTAAGCATGGCTAACAGTCAGCTTACTCAGCAAAATGAGAAAGTGGTAATTTTTGGGATGGGCTATAAAACCCGCAACTTCAGGTTCCCGTTTGGTTTGTTCAGAAACACTATCCTGAAAAACGACCTTAACTTTAAACTGGATTTTGCGCTGCGCGATAACAAAACGCTGATCTACCGTGCAGATGTGCAAGCCGCTCAGATTTCATCAGGCGCGCAAAACATAACCTACAGGCCATCTATAGATTATACTATAAGTCAGCGGTTTAACATGACACTGTTTTACGATTCAAACCTTACCAAGCCATATACTTCGCAATCATTCAATACCTCGTTCACCAACTTTGGAGTTAATTTAAAGTTGCTGTTGCAGTAGGTAAAAATCGCTGTGATTGAGGGGGGCGAAAGTCGCGATAGCTACTGGGCCGCGACTATGCATGGTGCTTTCTTGCTGCGGTCGCATCTGTCAATTGCAATACTTTAGCTGTTGCAAGACCTGTATAGTTTGGGTGGTTTTTCAGCGATTTGATAATCAGTAACTTAACTAGCTTTTACAGCTAAACTTCCTGACGAATAAGTGTGTTGCAAAGTGTTGCATCCTATTTTTGTAAAATACTTATAACTAACCATTTACATAAAAATGCTGTTGCAAGTGTTGCAATTGTTGCTTATATTTTCTGCAACAGCATCAATGCAGTTAATCCAAAATATTCAATAATTCATTTAATTCATTCACCTTATCCGGTGCGCTCAAATGCTCGTAAGAGCTGATGAGGTTGCGCAGAATGCGGCGCACGATATCGGTGTTGGAGCAGGGCTCGTAAAACTGCTTATCAAAGTTCAGGTTCAGCTGTTTCAGGAACATATCCACATCCCTGCGGCCAAAAATGAAGCCTTTATTAAACGCATTAATATAGAACAATACGCCGCCTTCCATTTCGCTTTGCTGGCTTTCATCCATATAAGCCAGTATAAAATGCTGCGGCAGGTTAACGCCATAAACGGGAATATCCAGTTTTTGCGCTACAATAGAGTATATGCTGGCCAGCATTATCTGGTTGCCCTTTTTGGTCTCGAGCACCTGGTTAAGGTAACTGTTCTGCGGATCCTGGTGGTTGGTGGTATTGCCGCTAAAGCCGTGCAGATGGTAAAAAACGTGATTAATAAGCTTAACCTGCTCAACCGGGCTGGCTTCGTTCATCATTTGTATCCACACATCGCGCTTAATGGCTTCTATCTGATTGATCAGTTTTTGCTCGTCGAGGTCGGGGTATTGGTAACGGTTAATTACAAGTATGCCTTGCAGCAGATCAAATGATCCGCTTTGATGCCACAGCTTCAAATCGGTTTTTAAAATCCCGAATTGGATCTCGTGTACCAGGTTGGCAATGCGCTCCTGTAAAATGGGATCAAAAGCCTGCTCAAAGGCGCCTTCTAAATACTCGATAGCTTCGCTGCCGTACGACAACAATTTATCGTGTACGTGGTTGTATATTTCCTGATCTGGATCATCCAACAGGCGTATAAGGGAATTTACTTCTGTTTGATTTATCATCTATACCGCTAAAATACTAAGGTTTGTATAATTTTACAACATGTTCAATATAAGGTTCGGGTTTGACTACCTTTTGTACCGCTTAAAAGCAAAAACCAGGCATGGCCTGCATTCGCCCTTTGTTTACCGTTTGGTTGATAAAGTTATATACGATTATAATGCCAAAAAAGTATATGATGAGGTAGAGGCCATTCGTCAAGATTTACTCGCTGATGACCGGATGATAACCGTTACCGACCTTGGCGCAGGGTCGCATGTTAATAACAACAAACAAAAGCGGGTAGGGGATATCGCCAAAAACGCGCTTAAGCCACCGCCACTTGCACAATTACTGTATCGCCTCGCGGCCGACGCGCAGCCTGATAATATTATAGAACTGGGTACATGTTTGGGCACTACATCGGTTTACCTGCAAAAAGCAGCACCGCAGGCAAAAGTTTACACATTAGAAGGTTGCCCGCAAACAGCCGGCGTGGCTAAGGAAAGTTTCGCAAACGCTAACACAGATAATATCCAATTGGTAATTGGCAATTTTGACGATACCCTGCCGGATGTTATTGAAGGTTTAGATAAACTGGACTTTGTATTTGTTGATGGCAACCACCGCAAGGATGCCACCCTGAAGTATTTTGAATGGTGCTTGCCCAAGGTGCATGGAGGTACCCTGCTAATATTTGATGACATTTACTGGAGCGAAGGTATGAAAGAAGCCTGGAGCGAAATTAAAGCGCACTCGGAGGTAACAGTAACGGTTGATCTGTTTTGGATAGGCTTGGTGTACTTTAGAAAAGAGCAAGTGAAGGAGGATTTTGTTATTAGGTATTAGATAGATCATGGATGATGGTTCATAGATCATAGTCACTATTACCATGATCTATGAACCATCAACTATCAACTGACTCAAAACGACTGCCCCAACGCTACGTACAACCCGCTGAGGCGCGTTTCGCCGGCAGGTTTTAGGCCAATACCATAATCAACACGTACAGCAAGGCCTTTCTCTAAATCAAAGAAGTAGCGCAAACCGCCGCCTAAATTAGGCTTGAGTTCAGCAAGAGAAAATTTGTCGCGAAAAACTTCGCCCATACCGGCAAACCCCGCTATACCAATACGCTCGGTTAAGCGATAACGCAGCTCGCCCTGCCCGGCCACCAGGTTACGGTCGCGGTAACGGCCACCGTAGTAGCCCCGCATTATTTCGTCGTTGCCCATTTGTGGCAACAGGTAAAATGGCGAAGCGCCGCCGGTAAGGCTTTGGCCCCGGGCGTTAATCCCTAAAATAAGTTTACTGCTTAGTTTTAAAAATTTGGAATATTCAACGTTTATCAGTCCGCCGTTATAGCCGTTGTTACCAAATACGCCTTTAATAGCTTTAAACTGCGCGGTAAGCATGGAGCCCTTCGTGGTATAAGTATTATTGTCGCGCGAATCATAGATCAGGCTCGGACCTAAAAATACTATCGGCCCGCCGTCCTTATCCTGAATGCCGGCACCTGTATCAAAAATGCCTCCCGGTGTTTTATTGTTGTATCTGTAATAATATATCCCGCTTAAAAAGCCGATATACAAGTTCCGTTCTACCTGTTTTTCGGCAGCAAAGTCAATCCGTAATCGTTTTTCGTCTAACAGGTCGGCATCTCCCTTGCGGGTATTATTACCTATCCCGTAAAAGTTGGCCGGGAAATTTAAAAATGTTATTGCGGCTGTATAATGATATTTGTTTTGCGACGACCAATGATTGGTGCTCAGGTTAAACCTGTTTTGCCCCTTGGTGGTAATGGTGGCATAGGTATAAATGTTAGACACGCGTGTTTCGCGGTGCATGGTATCGGTATAAAAAGAATATAAGCCTGCGCCACCTACTTCTACACCAGTTTCGGGAGCTGATGACAGTACAGGTATCAGCACAAACCCGCCGCGCTTGCTGGTGTCTTTTTCAAAATACATTTTGCGAATGAATTTTGGAATGATGCGCTGGGCCATAACCGGCTGAAGGCTTTTTGCTATAATAAGAACGGCGGCTATACTTACAATTTTCTTCATAAACATACGGTGTTGCTAATATAGCTTTTAGCGCCGGCATTGCGGCTATACTTAACGTATTGGATATTATTAATAAATAATACTGAAATTGGTTTTAGTGCAGGTGCCCAACTCGTTATTTAAATGCGTACTTATACGCATTTTTTAAAGTGTAAATGCGCTCGTAATAGTTTATTATTACTTGTTACTTTATGATATTAAAACAATGACCCTGCAATACCTATGGCCATTTATATTAGTAGCA
>CBFGNU010000137.1:0-10353 GCA_965650195.1 uncultured Mucilaginibacter sp.
TAATTGAAGAATATACTATTGATGAAGTAAAACAACTGCTTGCCGACAATAAAATAGCGCAGGCATTACACTGTACAGCGCTATTTTATGCCTTGGGTAAAATGGGCAAATTGTAAGGATATCTAATCCTCCGTAAACGTTTGCATATCTATTAGCTTACGGTATAAGCCGTTATGTAGCATTAGTTGTTGGTGTGTGCCCTGTTCAATTATCTTTCCGCTTTCTAAAACCACAATCATATCTGCGTTTTGAATGGTGCTTAACCTGTGCGCTATAATAAGCGATGTGCGGTTCTTCATCAGGTTGTTCAACGCATCCTGCACCAGTTTTTCTGATTCTGTATCCAATGCTGATGTTGCTTCATCCAGCAGCATAATAGGCGGGTTATTCAATACCGCGCGGGCTATACAAATACGCTGCCGCTGCCCTCCGGATAGTTTTGCTCCTCTGTCGCCTATATTAGTTTGATAGCCTTCCTCGGTTTCTATTATAAAGTTGTGCGCGTTGGCAATACGCGCGGCCTCTTCAACCTGCTGCGGGCTTACACCAGTTTTCCCAAAGGCGATGTTGTTGTAGATCGAATCGTTAAAAAGAATGGATTCCTGGTTTACTATGCCCATTAAATGGCGTAACGAATGGGCCGTAACCTGTTTAAGGTTATTACCGTCTATCGATATATTACCAGACTGTGGATCCATAAACCGGGGTATCATATCCATAAGGGTTGATTTGCCACCGCCTGAAGGGCCCACGAGCGCTATTGTTTTGCCTTTTTGTACCTTAAAGTTTATATCAGATAAAACCGTTTTATCACCATAGGCAAACGAAACATTTTCAAATTGAATACCATCGTTAAATCCGTTCAGCGTAACGGCATTCGTTGCATCCGTAATAAGTGGTTTTTCATCTATAAGTTCTAATACTCTTTCACCCGCTGCAATGCCTGAGTGTATATTGCTGAATGAATCAGACAATGCCTTGGCAGGGCGCATAACCTGCGAGAATATGGCTATATAGGATATAAAATCTCCGCCTGATAGCGTGGTAGTGCCGTCTAAGATCATTCCCCCGCCGTACAATACTATTCCTGAAACCATAATAACACCCAGCGTTTCTGAAACCGGGGACGCCGATTGCTGCCGTTTTGCCATTGAACGTAGTATGGATGAATAACACTTATTCTCGTCGTTGAAACGCTGCTTAATATATTCTGAAGCATTAAAAGCTTTAATAATGCGCACACCTGAAAGCGCCTCATCCAGGTAGCTTATCATAGTACCAAATCTTTGCTGCGATTCAACTGCCTGGGCTTTAAGCCGCTTAACAATTCGTGATATTATAAATCCTGACACAGGTACAACCAGAAGGGAGAAAAAAGTGAGTTCCGGACTTATTAAGAATAAAGTAACTATATAAAATGTCAATTGCATAGGTTCTTTAAAAACCACTTGTAATGTGCCGGTAACGGAATATTGTACAACCGTTACATCAGAAGCTACTTTTGATATGATATCACCTTTTCTTTCATTGTTGAAAAAGCCAAGATGCAGATCCATTACGTTGTTAAAAACAGCCTTTCGTAGGTTTAAAAGCGTATGCAGCTTTAGGTTTTCCATAATACGCTGTGATGCATATCTGAAAATATTACTCAATATAACCGATGCCACTATCATGCTGCAAACTACCTTTAATGCAAACTTCCCGTCATATTGGGTAATAAGAGATTGCACAAAGTTTTTAAAACTAGCCATAGGATCAAGCCATGATGTCGGCTTTATGGCAACCGCTGCATGCGCAATACCGGTTTTAGTATCAGAAAACAACGTTTCCATCAAAGGTGCCAGGAGTGCAAGATTGAGCGTGTTGAAAAATATAGCAAAAAGAGTAACTATTATGTACGGTATAGCAAATTTTTCAATTGGCTTTGCGAAGGAGAGCAGTCTGAAATAAGTCTTCATTTAAAAGTTAATACCGCAAAACTATGCAAATTACAGGCTATTACCGCATAACCTGTTTGTAAACATTTATAGTTTGCATTAAGGTGTTATCAAAGTTAAACAGGCTTAGTCGCTGTTTACCTTTCGTTCTTAACTCAGATTGTAAGGTTTTATTGCTGATAACCGCTTCGATGGCACCAGCTATTGAATTTTGGTCCATAGGATCAAAATACTGTGCAGCATCGCCACCCACCTCTGGTAGCGATGAAGTATTACTCAAAATAACCGGGCAGTTGTTATTAAAAGCTTCTAAAACGGGTAAGCCAAATCCTTCGTAAATCGACGGGAAAACAAATGCTTCGGCGTTATTATATAGAACAGCTAGTTCACCGTCGCTGGCTGATATTTGCTGAATACTATCCGTTATGCCAAGATTTTTAAAGAGATCTTGCTCCGCGGCTGTAAAACTTCCCCCGCCGGTGCATATCAACTGCAAATTGTACTTCAATAGCAGTGGCGCTGCGGCTTTTACAAACAGATCAAAATTTTTATAAACGCCTCTGTCGCCAACAAATAGCAGGTACTTGCCAGGCGTTTTAAATTGTGCAGATGGAGCCGGGCTATTATGCATTTTATAACCGAGAAGTATAACGGTTATTTTCTCGTCAGGTATGGCATAAAATTTCTGAAGGTCGCGTTTGGTGCACTCTGATATGGCGATTATATGATCGGCGCGCTTAATAAGCTGTGCTTTGTAACCGGCGGTTAATGGATCCTGTGCCACAAAGTAATGCGGAAAAAGTTCATGTATCATATCATGAACGGTTAATACAAAAGGCTTTTTAACCAGATCTAAAAAGTAGGGGTTATAATACGTGGGATGAAATACATCGTAATTGCCCTGCTTTAATAGATATCGGCAATACCATTTATTGTATTTATTACGGCGGGATTGTTTTTTTACTATTTGCTCAAGCATTCCGCCAACGGGCAAACTTTCTTTATATATGTAAGCGTTATGCGTAAATAACAGGCCTAATTTTGATTGCACGCCGGCGGTGGCATTTAGGCCGTAATGCAAATTAGCAAAACACCTGGATATTCCGCCGTATTTTTGGTTAGAGAAAGCTTGATGATCAAACAGTATTTTCATGCATTGATATTGTATAACGAAACGGGTGCCGCAATTACAGCATGGCAAAGCCATAGGCCGTTGCAAATATCAAAATAAAGTACGGGTTTAGGACTTTTAATTGTGGCTACGAAAGCCTGCCGTAACCTTAATTATTATTATTTCTTTTTGCCGATAGATGAGTCATCTTTTGACACCGATTTTTTACCGGCCTGATAGTCTGATGTGGATGTTTTACCACCAACAGTTGGCGCTTTTTTGACATTTTTCATGCCTTTATCTTTGCTCATAATATTAATTTAAAAATGATTGAATAAACGGTTAAATTTTGCGGATTCGGAATATATAAATGTAAAAAAAAAGCATCCCGAATTTGGGATGCTCTCACGTAATTAATGCTTTATGATTAAATAACCTTAACGTTTACTGCGTTAGGGCCTTTTTTACCTTCTTCTACATCGTACTGTACATGATCATTCTCACGGATCTCGTCAATTAAACCCGATGCGTGAACAAAAATATCGCTTCTGTTCTCGCTTTGTGAAATAAATCCAAAACCTTTTTCGTCGTTGAAAAATTTCACTGTTCCTTCTTTTTGCATTTGTCTTAATTTTAATAAGTTGGCAAGATACGCATAAAAGTCGAGCTGTTTTACTTTTGCTAAAATTATTTAACAAATTGTTAAATAGCAAAATGCCCATATGCAAAAAAGCCACCCGGTAAGGGTGGCTGCAGTAATTATAGATCAGTTAATTAGAAGGATTTAGAATTTGAACCCCAGGGCAAATTGTAATGCCTGATATTTATAGGCTGGTACGTAAATGTTACCATTGGCATTTGTACCCTTAATGTCAATAGTATAACGAGCGTTTAGGTTAACATGCTCGTTAATGTCTATACCTGCACCTATAACTCCTGCAAAGAATGTTTTTATACCGCTGTATTGGTAATAGCTCCGGAACGATTCGGCGAAGCCGTCATTATAGGTATTATTTGACGAAAGCAGGTAAGAAAATTGTGGCCCGGCAAAAACGTTGAATTTTTTACCTGTTTGTAACCTAGCAAAGACCGGCAAATCTAAAAATTGCGAATGTTGACTAAATCCACCGGAGGTTGTAGTCGCCGCATATCCCCTTTGAGAATAAAGCGCTTCTGCACCTATAGAGATAAGATCAGACACAGGGTGATTATATGTAAGACCAAAGCTAAAACCTGCCATAGCACCGGTATCATAATTGCTTTTTGACGATGCTACGGCATTAGAAAATGCAGCACCTACAGCCAAGCCAAACCGTGGCCTGTATGACTGGTCATAATCTTCACGAGGACCAAAAAATTGCTGGGCGCTGGCACTTGCTGTAATAAACAGGCCGATAATAATTAGGGGGAGAATTTTTTTCATAATATTATAACTTATTACGTTATGTTAATTATAAGTGTTACAAAAAATTCGCTCTGGTCAGAAATTATTTAGTGTTTACCGCGTTTCTGACAAAGAGTTGCAGAAGTCTGCATTTTTTTAAATTACTTTTGAAATGTTTATGAGATCGTTTAAAAAAATTTCAGCCTCCACTATTTTTCTTGCTGTTTTGCTTTCGGTTAATCCCGTTGTAGCTCAACAGAAAACCTATATCCAATTATTAAGCCAACCCAGTCAATGGGTTGATTCTGTGTACAATAAGCTAAATAAAAAGCAGCGGATAGCGCAATTATTCTTCGTGCGTGCACATACAAACAGGGGTAAAAAATACGAAGATTCTGTAGCCAAAGTCATTCATAATCAGCACGTTGGTGGCTTGGTTTTCTTTCAGGGAGGCCCCGGCAGGCAAGCTAACCTTATCAACCGTTATCAGCGCGAAAGTAAGGTGCCCCTGTTAATAGCACAAGATGGGGAATGGGGAATTGGAATGAGACTAGATTCCACACTTTCTTACCCATATCAAATGACATTGGGTGCCGTACAGAATGAAAAACTCATTTATCAAATGGGGCAACAAATAGCATACGACTTTAAGCGATTGGGTATGCACATGAATTTTGCACCCGTAATGGACGTAAATAATAACCCGGACAACCCGGTTATTAACTATCGGTCTTTTGGCGACAACAAATACAACGTAGCTCGTAAAGGCATTGCTTATCTTAGTGGTATGCAGGATGCTGGGCTGCTAACCACCACCAAGCATTTTCCCGGCCATGGTGATACTAATGTCGATTCGCATTATGATCTGCCCCTGTTACCATTTTCCCGCCAGCGTCTGGATTCGTTGGAACTATACCCATTTAAGCAGGCTATCGCCGCGGGGGTTAGCGGAGTGATGATAGCCCATATGAGCATTCCTTCATTGGACAATACGCCAAATTTGCCTTCAACTTTATCGCGCAAAATAGTTAATGACCTGTTAAAAGATTCACTAGGCTTTAAAGGGCTGGTAGTTTGCGATGCGATGGAAATGCAGGGCGTTATAAAGTACTTTCCACATGGCGAAGCGGAGTTGAGGGCGTTTATGGCGGGCAATGATATTATAGAGTTATCAATGGATTCAAAAGAATCCATTCACAAAATATTAAAGGCTATGCGCCATCATCAGTTGCCCGAGCAGGAGTTTGAGGCAAAAGTAAAGAAAGTGCTGATGGCCAAGTATTGGGCCGGACTTAACAAACCACAGGAAGTAAATACCAGTAATGTTGTAGCGGACCTAAATCGCTCTGCAACAAAAGATCTTATAGCACAACTAAGCAATGAAGCAGTTACCCAATTGCGTGGCAGTTCGCGCGATTTACAGCTTAATCCCCTTATGCGCACAGCTATTATTGGCGTAGGTATTACCAACCCTACAGCATTTCAAAGCGAATTGCGGCGCTGGTATCCCAACAGCACGTTGTTTTTAGTGAATAAAAGCACTCCAATTGATGAGCTTAACAATATTATTAAAAGTCTACAGGAATACAGCCAGGTATTTGTTGGCGTGCATGATACCCGCACAAGGCCGCAAAGCAAATTGGATTACAGTAGCGGCGTTAAACAATTTATAGCGGCATTAACCGCGCACGAAAATACTGTCATCAGCTTCTTTACTAACCCCTACGCCATGGCGGGCATACCCGGTATTGAGCGGGCGCACGCCTTGCTGGCCTGCTACCAAAACAGCGAGGATATGCAGCAAGCCGCCGTAAGGGCGATAACGCAGCAAAGTAAGCCTATGGGTAAATTGCCGGTTAGTATAAATGTTTTCTTTCCTACAGGATCCGGGCAAATGGGATTATAATAAAACATTGCCGGTAAATTAGTATATTTAAGATTGAACCTTTTATTCTGGTGCCACTATGCAAACCGATCCCAACAAATACAATATAAAATTCCAACAAGCCCTTGCCGGATTAAATCCTGAGCAATTGGCAGCCGTTAATAAAATGGATGGCCCTGTATTGGTTATCGCTGGTCCCGGTACCGGCAAAACGCAAATATTGGCTGCACGCATAGGTAAGATACTAACCGATACTGATGCGCTACCGAGTGAGATACTGTGTTTAACTTATACTGATGCCGGTGCGGTTGCCATGCGCAAACGCTTGTTTGAGTTTATCGGCCCCGATGCATACCGCATTAATATATATACCTTCCATGCTTTTTGTAACGAAGTAATTCAGGAAAACCTGGAGTATTTTGGCAAATTGAATCTTGAGCCGCTTTCTGATCTGGAGTCGGCAATGTTGTTTAAAGAACTGATAGATGATTTCCCGAAGGACCATGAGCTGAAGCGTTTTACAGGAGATGTTTATTTTGACGCATCCCGTTTAAAGGAACTTTTCTCTGATATGAAAAAAGAGAACTGGGATGAAGCTTATATGGAAAAGGCCATCAATGAATATTTGGAAGATCTGCCTAACCGCGACGCTTTTATTTACAAGCGTGCCAATGCTGCTGCCGGCATAAAGGTGGGCGACCCTAAACAGAAGGATATTGATAAGGCGCACGACCAGATGAAAAAACTGGTGGCTGGGGTTGCCGAGTATCAACGTTATTCAGCTAAGATGAGCACGCGTGGCCGTTATGATTATGACGACATGATAATATGGGTGCTGAAAGCTTTTAGGGAAAATGCGGAAATCTTGCGTCGTTACCAGGAGCGTTACCATTATATTCTAGTTGATGAGTTTCAGGACACAAGCGGATCACAAAACGATCTACTTAAATTTTTATTGAATTATTGGGAAACACCTAACGTTTTTGTAGTAGGCGATGATGATCAGTCTATTTTCAAGTTCCAGGGTGCCAACATGAAAAACATCATTGATTTCGCGAATGATTATGTCTCGTCGTTATCAACGGTAGTGCTAAAGCACAACTATCGCTCTAATCAGCATATATTAGATATATCAAAAGCGCTTATCGGCAATAATGCCGAGCGGCTTACGCGGCAGCTAGCGTTAGACAAAGATCTGCGTTCTGCCCACGCGCGTTTTATAGAGCAGGCGGCCCAGCCTGTTATTCGCGAATATGAAAATCCTAACAAAGAGTTAGTTGACGTTGCGCTGAGCATTCAACATTTGGTAGAAAGCGGCATACCTCCGGGAGAAATAGCCGTCATCTATCGCAATCACAGTCAAGTGGAAGACCTGATACACTTTCTTGATGTAAAGAAAATAGCAGTAAATACACGCCGCAAAATAGATATCCTAGCGGTTCCGTTTGGCGAGAAGATCATTACCATATTGCGCTATCTGGCTATGGAGCTTGACTCGCCGTATAGCGGTGACAATCTGTTGTTTGAGATATTGCACTATGATTTCTTTAATATTCCAGCTATTGAGATTGCCAAGGCCAGCATAGCCGTATCCAAAGAAAATTTTAGTACGGCTGCCAATAATCAGCCAAAAACGTCATTACGCAGATATATAAGCGAATTGCGCTCGCCCGCGCAGCCCGGATTGTTTGATAATGTGCGACACGATGAGATGAAATATCTGGTCAACAATATTGACTACCTGTTAAAGGAAGCAGTAAGCACCACGCTACAGCAGCTTTTTCAGCAGGTTATTTCAAAAATGGGCATTCTCAGGTTCATTATGCAACAGCCTGATAAGGGTTCGTATATGCAGATGCTAACCAACTTTTTCGACTTTTTAAAGGATGAAAGCCGCAAATCGCCCGAGATTAAATTATCGCATTTGTTGGACACTATAGACCTGATGAAAGAAAATGGTATCAGGCTGGAGCTTAATCGTGTTATCTACTCAGACAACGGCGTAAACTTTCTGACAGCACACGGATCAAAAGGCCTGGAGTTTGAGCATGTGTTTTTGATAGGCTGCGATAAAAAAACCTGGGATAGCAAAGGCCGTAACCGTGGTTTTAGCTATCCGGATACGTTGACTCAGGTCGCCGCCGATGAAACCGCCCAAAAGGAAGAGGCTCGCCGGTTGTTTTATGTAGCGCTTACAAGGGCCAAGCAACATCTGTCTATATCCTATGCAGGCTGTGATAAGAAAGGCAAGGAGCAGGAAGCATCACAGTTTGTAGGGGAAATTATCGCTGAAACCAATATGATGGTGGAGCATCCTGTAGTTTCAGATATCGCTATGATGGAGTTTTATGCCACCCAATTTAGCGAGGCTGAAAAACCTAAAGTGGAGTTGCTGGATACCAACTATATTAATCAGTTGCTACAAAACTATACGTTATCGGTAACGCACCTGAATAATTACCTGGATTGTCCGCTGCGTTTTTACTTTCAGTGTCTTATCCGGGTGCCATCGGGTAAAAGTCCGTCGGCAACGTTTGGGCAGGCAGTGCACTGGGCGCTTAATAAGGCGTTTAAATGGCTTAAGGACGATGAAGATAATTTCCCGTCGACAGAGCAGTTTATGAAAGAGTTTAGGTGGTACATGTACCGCAACCGCGACTCGTTTACCAAAGAGGAGTTTAAATTGCGAAATGAGTATGGCGAAAAGATATTGCCACCTTATTATGAACAGAACATCCAGGTTTGGAACAAAATTGCAGTAACCGAACGCCCTATAAAAAACATTGAGGTGCAAGGCGTGCCTATAAAAGGCAATCTGGATAAAATTGAGTTTGTGGGCAAGCAGGCAACAATTATTGATTACAAAACAGGCAAGGTAAAAAATGCCCTTAAAAAATTAAAAGGGCCCGATGACGAGCAGCCAAATGGTGGCGACTACTGGCGGCAGGCGGTTTTTTATAAGATATTAATTGATAGCGACCGCAGTAACGACTGGGAAGTTAACACCACCATTTTTGATTTTGTGGAACCGGATGGTGATGATTACCGTAAAGAAAAGGTTGTCATAAGTCGGGAGGATATTGATACGGTAACAGGGCAGATCACCGGTGTGTATCAAAAAATTATGGCGCACGATTTTAATACAGGCTGCGGAAAAAAAGAATGCGGCTGGTGCCACTTTGTACGCAGTAATTTTGCACAGGCAGAGGGAGTATTGATCAGTGAGGAGGAAGAGTGACAAGTCAGGGTGTCATCCTAAGCCTGTTGCAAAACTGTTGCAAAAGTGTTGCTATTGTGTTGCAAAAAATGGCAAAAAATCGTCAATTTTCTCATTTTCAACATGCTTATAATCAATGCATTACAATCTAATTACAGCTAATTTTCCTGACGAATAAGTAGTTGTATATTAAAAGTGCAATCGATTAATAATCAGTTTGTTTAACTTTTTGTTGCAGGGGGAACACATTTATTTTGCAACACCTGCAAATCTATCCCAAAACCGGGTTGTCATTCCGCTTTTCCTAAGATATCTTATCCCAACTCAATCCTGAATGTTTGGATTGAAACGCTTGATTTAATACCTGATTTTCCGGTGCCGCTAACTGCGGGTCTTTGGCAAAAATAGCTTCAACAAACTTTCTTATCTGTATTAAAAGTTCCTGATCCGTAGTTAGGTCGGCAACCTTAAGGTCAATCAGGCCGCTCTGGGCTGTACCTTCAATGTTGCCCGGGCCGCGGAGTTTGAGGTCAGTTTCGGAAATTTCAAATCCATTGTTTGTTTTAACCATTGTGTTCAACCTCACAAGCCCATCAGGGCTTAGTTTATCCTTGCTCAGTAACAGGCAATAGCTTTGCTCGGCACCACGACCAACTCTGCCACGCAATTGGCGCAATTGCGAAAGGCCAAAGCGCTCGGCATTTTCAATGATCATTACCGAAGCATTTGGCACGTTTACTCCCACCCCAATAACCGTAGTAGCCACCACTATTTGTGTTTGGCCCTTTACGAACCGTTGCATCTCCGCCTCTTTTTCAG
>CBFGNU010000138.1:0-10323 GCA_965650195.1 uncultured Mucilaginibacter sp.
GCTGAGATTAGCGTGGCCCAGCAGCTCTTTTATAGCATTCAGATCGGCCCCTTTATTGAGCAGGCTGGTTGCAAAAGTGTGCCTAAGCACATGCGGACTTCTTTTGCTTTGGGTTGATATGTTAGATAAATATTGCTGCACTATCAAATAAATAAGCTTCGGATACACATCTGTCCCTTTATTTGTAACGATCAATGTTAATGATTTGTTACTAAAATTTTCACTTTTCTTTAAGTCGAGGTATTTTGTTAGTAAAAGCCGCAGTTCATGATTAAGCGGAATGATGCGCTGCTTGTTGCGTTTGCCTAAAACCTTTACTGTGCCTTCATAATTATCAATGTCGCTTTCCTTAAGGCCCACCAGTTCGGCAAGCCGCATACCCGTTCCAAACAGCATTTCAATCACCAATTTATCGCGGGTGCCGGCAAAATCCTCGGTAAATACATCTGTACTGTTAAGCATTTGTGTAAGACGCGCGTCCTCTACCACAACCGGCAGATTTTTAGGCACTTTGGGCGTATATATTTTCGATGCGGGATTAATAGTTATCACCCCATCGGCCAGTAAAAATTTAAAGTATTTGCGAAGGGTAGCTATTTTACGGCTAATGGACCGCGCTGCAATCTCATTGCCCATCATATCGACCATCCAGTTGCGGATATCGTGCTGGGTTATTTGCTCGGGATGGGTTATAACAGGCTCAGGCGGCGGTATAAGGTTGTCAGGATTATTTAAAAAGCCCATAAACTGGTCAAGGTCTGACCGGTAGGCTGATACGGTGTGCGGAGAGTACCGCTTTTCGAACTGTATATATTGTATAAAACGCTCTAAAAACATAAAAACTATTTGCGCATCCGTATAGATTGAATGTACAAATAGTTTTCTATATGTTTTCAGGAAAACTGAAAAATTCTTTTATCAAAAAGAACTATACAGCTGTTTCCAGATTTAAGCCTTGTTTGTAAATGGCATGCTTAACCACGTGACGACGGGTCACTGATTTTTTCTCGAATGCCTGGCGACTACGCAATTCGCGCAATACACCTGTTTTCTCAAATTTCTTTTTGAAGCGTTTTAATGCTTTATCTAAAGATTCGCCTTCTTTAACGTTGATGATGATCATAATTCCCAAATACCTCCTTTCAGGGACGCCAAAGATAAGTACAAAGTTTTGATTTTCAAATACATTTTTTGTAAAGGAAAGCAAGGGTGTTTTGACGAACATTTAAGGGGCTGCTATGTTCAAAATAGCTATATTTAACCTGCTGTTAACCGGCCTTGATTCAAATGTCAACAAATCCCCAACTCCGCAAGAAACGGGTTTCACAGCGTTTTGTAAGCCGTTAAATTTGTATCAGTAAATGTTATGATGATGGAAGCGCAAAACGAAATTGACTATAAAAGAATAGCAGAGGCCATTGAATTTTTAAGACTGAACCATAAACTGCAACCCACGCTAGAGCAGGCGGCAGAACACGTAAACCTCAGCCCCTTTCATTTCCAGCGGATGTTTAAGGATTGGGCCGGGGTAACGCCCAAGCAGTTTCTGCAATACCTTAGTATTGAATACGCCAAATCTATCCTTAAGGAAAAACAGGCTTCGCTTTTTGACGCAGCTTTTGAAACCGGCCTATCAGGCACAGGGCGCCTGCACGATCTGTTTATTAAAGTGGAGGGTATGACGCCCGGCGAATACAAAAATGGCGGCGAGCAACTCAGCATCAACTATAGCTTTGCAGAAAGTCCTTTTGGGCCGGTGTTGGTGGCCTCAACAGGTAAAGGTATTTGTTACATGGCTTTTACCGATGAGGGTAATGACGAGGCCTTCTCACATTTACAGCGGGCATTCCCCAATGCCCGGTTTAACTTGTTTTTAGACCGCATACAGCAAAATGCCATCTTCATTTTTACGCAGGACTGGAGCAAACTAGACCAGATAAAGCTGCATCTAAAAGGCACGCCTTTTCAGCTGAAAGTATGGGAAAGCTTGCTTAAGGTGCCAATGGGTGGGCTGGTAACTTATGGCGGTTTAGCGGGCAAATTACAAAGCCCCAACGCCAGTCGGGCTGTGGGTTCTGCGGTGGGTGATAATCCTGTTGCTTTCCTTATTCCTTGCCACCGGGTTATCCGCTCAACGGGCGAGATCGGGCAGTACCATTGGGGCAGCGGGCGCAAAAACGCGATGATAGGCTGGGAGGCATCTAAGGCATTTGGAGCCGTTTGAGCGATAAACCACTACAGCAGGGTGTTGCAAAAAATATAAGCAACAAATGCAACACTTGCAACAGCTATTTTCCATAAAAAACTCAATTACAGATATTTACCATTTTTGTACGCAACACTTTGCAACAGACTTATTCGTCAGGAAATTTAGCTGTAAATTAATATTAAATTAATCATTATCAGCGAATTGGAGAATACCCATTTTTTGTAAGAGCCTGCAACAGTTAGCTACATCTTTTACCGAATAATTATGAATATAAATTTGACCCGTGATTACCCACATTAGCCTTGGCAACAAACCACTCGCCCGCAGTCGCGCTTTATATAAACTTATCGCCGCAGGCGAAATAAAATTAGTGGGTAATAAAAAGTTGAAAATATACGGCAAACTCAATTGTGCCTCAGGCAAACGCATGAAGGTAGAAAACCGCATATTTTTTAAAAACGAAGAAGAAGCTATATCTAATAACTACCGGCCATGCGGCCATTGCCTGGCAGCCGAATATAAAATATGGAAAACAAACAATGGAACTATTTAAATACGATGAAACGATCAATCTCCTACCCTACGGCGGCGAGGTTATATATTATGGTAAAGTAATGGAAACTGCCAAAGCTGACCATTATCTTGATGTATTGTTAAACACAATCGAGTGGAAAAACGATGAAGCGGTAATATTCGGCAGGCATATCATCACCAAACGAAAAGTGGCCTGGTATGCCGATAATGATTACAGCTACACCTACTCTAACACTACCAAGCATGCTTTACCGTGGACCAAGGAGTTATTAGAATTCAAAACTTTAACTGAGGAATTAACCGGTCATCAATTTAATTCCTGCCTGCTTAACCTGTATCACAATGGCGATGAAGGCATGGCCTGGCATAGCGATGATGAGAAGGCTTTGGGTAAAGACACAGCAATTGCCTCTTTAAGTTTCGGTGCGGAGCGGAAATTCGCGTTAAAACATCGCGAAAGCAAACATAAAGAAGAATTGATATTAGCGCATGGCAGCTTACTGATAATGAAAGGCGCTACCCAAAGCAACTGGCTGCATAGCCTGCCTAAATCAAAAAAGATAATAGCACCAAGAGTTAATCTTACTTTCAGAACAATGGTGCAGGGATAAAATGGTTAGCGGCCTGCATCAAAAAAACCAACTAAAACGCTCGTTTTTAAGTATTATTATTCATTTATGCCCCTTGTAAAATTTATTAAATATTTAGGGTATTAAGCAGCCCTGCAACGAAATATTACCAATAATCCTCCGTTCCTGTTACTTAATTTAACTAAACAATACACATGAAAAAAAACCTTATCCTTGCTATTGCCGGTGTTCTGGCAGTGCAAATTTCTATGGCGCAAACACAAAAAGGAGCGCAAACGCTGGGCGGATCTTTTTACTATGCGCAGAGCACTAATAACTATTCTAGTGTCAACGGAATCAATCCTCAACCTAACATCCAAAAAAACACCACATCTAATTTTAGCATCGGGCCTGCTTACAGTATTTTTGTGTCCGATAAAATTGAACTGGGCGGTTCATTACAGTATTCAACACAAACAAATAAGTCAACCTATTCAGGTGCTTTTCCAAGCCCAGACTACAAGTCGGTATTCAATACATTCGGAGGGTCCCTATCGCTATTAAAATACTGTATGTTCGATAATAAAGTCGGCCTGCGTATGGGGCCGTACCTGAGCTATTTTAGTGGTAAAAACAAAACAACTACATCGGCTAACTCCGTTACTACTACCAATAACACTGAAGACTATAACGCCAGGGCAAAGGTAGATGTGGTTTTTTATCCGTCAAAAACACTGGGATTAGCGGCCTCATTAGCTAACATTGGCTACTCCAAGTCTAAATCGCATAATGTTGATAATCCTCAGCAAAGCTATTCAACCGAAACTTTCAACGCTAATTTAATAACCAACGGCGTACAATTGTCGGTATTTTACGTATTTGGTAACAAGTAGGGTGTGAAACATCTAATTGCTTACCTCCTTAAGAACCCGAAATGCCGGTAATTGAATGAATATCGCCCGTAAAGCCCGTTATATATTCTAAAATTATAAAAACCGAACATAATTATTACAAATATTTATCACTTAAAAGCCTAATACGCCCAAATTTAGTTTGAGAATATGCCCAATAAACTTAGATTTGCGCTACAAAAATAAAAATTCAATGAGTGTACTCGTAAATAAGGATTCTAAAGTTATTGTTCAGGGTTTTACAGGCAATGAAGGCACGTACCACGCGTCGCAAATGATAGCTTACGGTACGCAGCTGGTTGGCGGGGTTACTCCGGGCAAAGGTGGTCAGACCCATCTTGACAGACCTGTGTTTAATACTGTTGCCGATGCTGTTAAACAAACCGGTGCTGATGTATCTATCATTTTTGTTCCACCTGCATTTGCTGCCGACGCAATAATGGAAGCTGCCGAAGCAGGTATAAAAGTGATAGTTTGTATTACTGAAGGTATCCCTACAAAGGATATGATACAGGTGAAAGAATATCTTGTAGGCAAAGATTCACGCTTAATTGGCCCTAACTGCCCTGGTATTATCACTGCTGATGAAAGCAAGATTGGTATTATGCCGGGCTTTATCTTCAAAAAAGGTAATGTTGGTGTAGTTTCAAAATCGGGCACCTTAACTTACGAAGCTGTTGACCAGGTTGTAAAAGCCGGTTTGGGTATCACTACCGCTATTGGTATTGGTGGCGACCCGATAATAGGCACACCTACAAAAGAAGCTGTTGAATTGTTGATGAACGATCCTGATACGCACGGTATTATTATGATAGGCGAAATTGGCGGCGGCATGGAAGCTGAAGCTGCACGCTGGATAAAAGAGCATGGTACTAAACCTGTGGTTGGCTTTATTGCAGGCCAGACCGCGCCTCCGGGACGCCGTATGGGCCACGCGGGTGCTATTGTTGGCGGTGCCGACGATACTGCTGCTGCAAAAATGAAGATCATGGCCGAGTGCGGTATCCGCGTAGTAGAATCGCCTGCCGAAATTGGCGCTGCTATGGCAGAAGAATTAGCTAAGCTTGCTTAATAAAAGCATTCGTAAAATAGAAAATCCCGGAGCGTTTGCTTCGGGATTTTTTTATGTTGTGGCTAATTGTAATTGCGAGGTACGAACCATGCATAGCCGCTTTTCTTCGTGCGATTGCTTCGTACCTCGCAATGACAACTTAACTAATTACTAAACGCCGCTACCCCTACCTCAATCCGCCTAACAGTTTCGTCCTTACCTAATAAAGCAGCAATATCAAACACATGCGGACCGAACTTGCCGCCAACCAGCATAACACGGAATGGAAGCATCACGTCGCCGGGTTTTAAACCTTTGTCGGCTGCAAGGGCCTTAAATTGCTCTTCCATCACCGGGGCATCAATTGCAGCGCTTTGGTTTAATAAAGAAATAACCTCGTTAAAGAAATCGGTCTTCTCAGGCGTCCACTTCGGTTTTACGGCGTTAAGGTCGTATTCCGTAGGTATCTCAAAAAAGTATTTAGCCTGATCATAAAAATCTGTCAGCAAAGTACAGCGGTCCTTTATCAGGTCGATAACAGTTAGCAGGTGGGCTTTATCATCTACAATAACGCCTTTACCTTCCAGTACTTTTTTAACTTCAGTATATAAGCGCTCTGCGCTTGATTTCTTTATCCATTCCGCATTGAACCATTTGGCTTTTTCAAAATCAAACTTGGCCCCTGCCTTGCTGATGCGTTCCATAGAGAATTTCGCTATCAACTCATCCAAAGTAAATAGCTCCTGACCACTGCCATCGTTCCAACCTAAAGTGGCTAACATATTTACAAAGGCTTCGGGCAAAAAGCCCATGCCATTATAGCCTGGGTCGCCTTGCCAATCCAGAGCAAACACCGGGAAACCCAGGCGCGCGCCATCGCGTTTGCTTAACTTGCCGTGTCCATCTGGTTTTAAAATTAAAGGCAAATGTGCCCATTTAGGCATTGCATCTTTCCAGCCCAGGTATTTCCATAACAGCAAATGCACGGGGGCAGATGGCAGCCACTCCTCGCCGCGGAAAGCGTGCGATATCTTCATTAAATAATCATCAACTACAACCGCTAAATGGTAGGTAGGCATACCATCGGCTTTTAACAAAACCTTGTCGTCAACCTGGTTGGTATCAAAACTAACATTACCGCGTATCATGTCGTTAAAACTCACGGTCTCATCAGCAGGTATTTTTATGCGGATAACATGGGGCGTATGGGCATCCAGCAAGGCATCAACCTCGTGCTGTGGCAGCGAAAGTGAGTTGCGCAAACTATCGCGATAAACCTGTCCGTATTGAAAGTTGGGGATCTCCTTGCGGTTCTTATCCAGTTCTTCGGCAGTATCAAAAGCGTAATATGCATGGCCCTGCATCACCAGTTGCTCGGCATATTGGCGGTATAAGCTTTTACGCTCGCTTTGGCGGTAAGGCGCGTATTGGCCGGGTTTAACCGGGCTTTCATCGGCTTCCAACCCGCACCATTTAAGGCATTCAATTATATATTGTTCAGCCCCCTCAACAAAGCGGGTTTGGTCTGTGTCTTCTATTCTTAATACAAAATCGCCGTTATTTTTTTTGGCGAAAAGATAATTAAACAGTGCAGTACGCACCCCTCCTAAATGTAAACCACCCGTAGGACTGGGTGCAAACCTTACTCTCACTTTTTTATCTGACATATGTGGCGCAAAGATAGTTTTTAGTCGGGAAGTGCAAAAGGTGGGAAAGTCCGGAGCATGTAATTTTAAGCGGAAAGCTAAAAGCAGAAAGACTAAGGCTAATTACCTCTGCTTTTTAAGCTTTCTGCTTTCCACTTTAAGCTTTTAGCTTAAAAATAGCGTTATTTGAAAAACATATGATAAACGCGTACCAAAACAGGCGGCTCTGGAACTACATTTTGTTGTTTTTCGCAACGATAATAGCAAGCGGATCGCTAATGTATACAAGGTATCTTGTTAAAAAAATAGCACAGTCTGAGCGATCTCGTGCGCAGATTTGGTCATTAAGTATAAAGGAGACCGTTACCGCTGATAACAATACGTCACTTGCTTACGTATCTACTGTTCGCGATAGCTCAATAGTACCCGCTATTGTTACCAATGAAAAAGGCGACATACTTTACGTAAGAGGGCTTGATAGTACAAAAACCCCTATAGACATACCACCCGACATGGCTGCTGACAAAAAAGCGCCTAAATATGATCCGGAGTATTTTAATGCTCAGCGAGAGGTCATGGAATCGCAACACGAGCCTTTTAGAATAAATTTACCACCAGCAGCCGGCAATCCTCATCCGTATTGGTGGGTTTATTACAAAGATTCAGACCTCCTTACCCAGTTAAGGTTGTTTCCTTACGTGCAGCTTTCCGTTATTGCTATATTCCTTTTATTGGCTTATGCTGCGTTTAATTCATCCCGTAAATCAGAACAAAACCAGGTTTGGGTGGGCTTAGCCAAAGAAACGGCACACCAGCTGGGGACACCAATTTCATCATTAATGGCCTGGCTGGAGCTATTGAAGGATAAGTTTAATGCCGAAGAAGACCCGTTAATGGCCGAAATGGGGAATGATATAAAACGGCTGGAGATAATAGCCGATCGTTTCTCTAAGATAGGCTCGGTACCTAAACTGGACACTTTGGTGGTTTATGATGTTGTAAAAGATTTTGTGGATTATTTTAGGGTACGCGTAAGCAGGAATATAAGTTTTGAAGTAACCGGGGATACCAGTGTTAAGGCCGGCTTGAACGTGCCTTTATTTGATTGGGTTACAGAGAACCTGCTTAAAAACGCGGTGAACGCCATAGAAGGTAAGGGTGATATTAAGGTAAATATATCAACCAATAAGGTAAAGGACCAGATATTTATTGACATAAGCGACACGGGTAGAGGCATACCCCGCAGTAAATTCGTCAGGGTTTTTCAGCCGGGCTATACCACACGCAAACGTGGCTGGGGTTTAGGCCTATCATTAACCAAACGTATAGTAGAGAATTATCATAACGGACATATTTTTGTGCGCGAGTCTGAACTGGGTAAGGGCACAACTTTCCGCATCACTTTAAAAAATATCAGAACAAATGACACCACCGAAGCCTGAAGAGTACTCGCCCCTGATGGGCAACTACATTAAACTGGTAGCTGATGCTGCCGATATTATTAGCGTGCTTGAACAGCAAAATACAACAGTTTTTGAGCTGTTTAACAACCTGAACGAGGAAAAAGCCCTGTATGCTTATGGACCGGATAAATGGACGCTTAAGCAAGTTATAGGACATATAATTGATGCGGAGCGAACTTTCGCTTACCGGGCTTATGCGTTCTCGCGCGGGCAGGCCGAGTTGCCGGGTTTTGATGAGAATACGTATGTGGAACGCGGCGGTTTTAACAGCCGGCCTATTCAGGACCTGGCCGCTGAGTTTAAAGCGGTAAGAGCAGCTAATTTGTATTTTATCCGTGCGCTGAGTGAAGATCAATTGACAATTACGGCCATTTCAAATAGCATTCCCACATCTGTACGCGCATTGGTGTATGTAATGGCGGGGCATGTACAACACCATTCGAATATTGTGAAGGAAAGATACTTTTAAGGCAAATTGTCACCAACAATAGCGATGGGTTTGAAACCCATCGCTATTGTTGGTGAATAAGCTATCCCTCTTTACTTGACTCTTTCTTTTCTATCAGATAAGCTGCAAGCAGGCCCAATCCTCCAAAGAAAGCTATCATTGCAAAATATATCGCTGTAGCATCAGCATCTTCGGGCAATGCGTTCCATTCCACAAAAAAGGCTAAAAATAAACCTATACCGCAACCAATTAACAGCATAGCCGTGGTTAATACATAATTGCGGCTGCCGGGTTTGTCAATCTGCAAACGAGGGTCCATGCCCCGCTCTATCATGGCCATTTTCTCCTTATTACGAAGGTAAACAATGCCAAAAACCAGTAAAAAGAATCCCAGAGATGTGAAAATCGGGATAAGGAAAACTAAACGTTCTGCGTCCATATTGTTAAAAATTAATTAGTTTTTTGTTGTAACAGCAGCACTTTTGCTGTGTAATTGTTAGCTATGACTACCTTATTTTTAAACAGGTTACGCCTGGTTGCATTTTTTTAAAAATATCCAATGTTCGTTAAAATCTTATATTTATATAACAGGGTGTAACCTCAATAAAGTTTGCGTAGTCATACCCGCATTAAATGCAAAGTAAGCTTACCGACATTGAACTGATACAGCGCACGCTGATAGGCGACCAGCAGGCCTATGCCCTATTGGTAAAAACTTATCAGCGGTATGTTTTTACGCTGGCCCTGCGCTTTACCAAAAGTCGCGAGGATGCAGAGGAGGTAGCACAAGATAGCTTTATCAAAGTTTACAAGGCACTAAGCTCATTTAAGCAGGAGTCGAAATTTAGTACCTGGTTATATACCATTGTCTATACAACGGCAATGACCAGTTTACGGAAACGAAACACTAATACCGTTGCGTTAGACGACGAGGACAATTTTACTCAGGTAGAAAACGCAACTTCCGCAACAGATATTAATAATGCCGAGAATCGGTCGAGATCGTTTTACCTTAACCAGGCTATATCGCAATTATCTGCTGATGATGCGGCTGTATTAACGCTGTTTTATCATGCAGAACAATCATTAGAAGAAATAGCGCTTATTATGGATATTGAAACCAATGGCGTTAAAATAAAATTATTCAGGGCGCGCCGGCGGTTAAAAGAAAAACTGGAACGCAATTTAAAACATGAGGTGAAAGAACTGATATGAACAACATGGAAGAAAAACTGTGGGACTATATTGACGGCACCTGCAGCGGGGAAGAGCGTTTAGCCATTGCTGCATTAATTGAAAAAGATGAGAGCTGGCGTAAGGCCTTCAATGATATGCTGGAGATCAATGGTGATGTATCTGCTCTCAGCTTAGAAGAGCCTTCTATGGCTTTTTCATACAAGGTTATGGAAGGGATACGTGCCCATGAGGCAGCCAGGCCTTTAAAAACAGCTACCAACAATTATATTATAAGTGCAATTGCGGGCTTTTTTAT
>CBFGNU010000139.1:0-10286 GCA_965650195.1 uncultured Mucilaginibacter sp.
CTGTAATTATTTATTTAATGCCTTTACCAATGTGCTCGACCACCTTTGAAAGACGATCGCGATATTCTCGCAATCGCTTACCATTAAAAGCATAACAGACCGCAGATTCAGCGCTACGCTGGCCTTACTGGATACCGTGATAACCAACGGTAAGGTTAGAGCAAGTGTTATATTAAACTTTAAAGACGAAAAACGAAAGGGAACCCCTGTAATAACTTACAGCGCAACCGGAAACAAAGCCGAAAAAATCAGCCTGTCAGACAAACAAAGCAGCGCAAATATCACACTGCCCGCATCTCAGCTTACAGGTGCTGACCCTGTATTACTTACTGAAATAGTTTATAACTACGATACGCTATACTTAAATGTAAAACTGCCCAAGGTGCAGTCGAAGGGACTGAACGTGCGTTTCTTTCCCGAAGGTGGTAACCTAAGCGACGGTCTGGAAAGCACTGTAGCCATAGAAACCACCACAAAGGCGGGCTTGCAAGTGGCCTTAAAAGGTGTATTATATAGGGGTGATAAACCTATTGATACCATAAGCACCAATAGTTATGGCATTGGGCGTTTTAGTTTAAAGCCCGCTAAAGGCAATATTTACACATTTAAGGTAAAAGCCAATATTTATCTTAATAAAGACACCTTATATGTGCTACCTAACATTCTTGAAAACGGTGTTGTGCTTCATTTTAACGAAGCAATTGTAAATGATACTTTAAGGATGACACTTTATAGTAAAGCAGCAAAAAAGGTGCAGGTGGCAATTCATAACTATAATGAAGCTTTTAGCCTGTTTGACACAGAAGCCCGGCCCGATGGGAAAAAGCTGAGCCTGGTACTGCCTACATTGCCAAAGGGAATAGCCACAGTAACAATAATGGATGATGAAGGAAAGCCATTAGCAGAACGAATATTTTTTGCGCACTATAATCACAGCATAACCGCGACGATAAAAACACACAAACCAACCTACGGTAAACGCGATAGCGTAGCGGTTTCCATAAATCTAAAAGACCATAATGGTAACCCCGTATCGGCAATTTTGTCTGTAGCAGCTATACAGAAGAACAGGATAGAAAGAATTAAACAGCAGGATATTGAAAGCTATGTATATCTCAACCATGATTTAGGCAACCTGCCGCCTGACCCGATGGGCAGAGGTTTTGACAACCGGCCCTATCTGGAAGATATGTTCCTTACCCGTGGCTGGCGTAGATACAGCTGGCAAAGCCTGATGCAGAGCAAAGCTACAGACACTTTAAGCATTGGGCCTTCTCCTATAGTTAAAGGTAATTTGATTCATTACGACAAGCCACTAAAGAAACCACGCGACATAGTCGTTTTTCGCCATACATTTATTGATAAATTTAGTACGGAAAAAGATGGTTCCTTTATTTTAAAGCAAGATCAGTTAGAAGTTGAAGAAGGAAAAAAGATACGTTTGTGGATAAATTTGGGTGACGAAAAGGGGTATGATCTTCGGATAGTAAATCCATTTGCCGAGATAAACAGCCACATAGCAGAAGAAGCTGTGATAATACCCAGGGGATTTGCCAAATCCGCCGAAAGTAGTACGGATCAGCAGCTCAAGGGATTTGAAAAAAGTATCCTGCTAAAGGAAGCAAATATTAGAGCCGATAAAAAAGACGAGTCCATGTTCGGTTATGCAAACGCATGCGGAGATTATATATGCCAGTTTAACATTCTAAATTGCAATAATCACAAACCCTGGAATAGTAAAGTCAGGCCTGCCGTAAAGGGTGATGTTACTACATCAGGAATATATAGGGGATGTACAACTAACGGGCAACAGGTTCCACCTGTTTTTACAGCCCGCGAGTTCTATGGTCTTAACCGGGATCCCGACAGCTCTTTTGAGCCTCAAAACCTTTCCACTTTGTTGTGGAAACCGGGTTTAGTTACCAATGAAAAAGGTGAAGCGTCTTTTTCATTTTTTACGAGTGATATTACCGGTAAATACAAAATAGTTGTTCAGGGGGTAGGAGAGAATAATGTTGTTAATGGGGTGGGTGAGTTGACGGTGAAGTAACGCATTACACACCACAACCTCCTCAGTCGGTTTTTAAACTTTTTGCAGGATTTACAACTGCGGCCTTTACAGACTCATACCCAATGGTAAGCCAGGCAATAAATAACGCTGCTATGGACGACATAACAAATATTGACCAACTAACCTGTATGTGATATACAAACCCTGATAACCACTGGTTAGCTGCGTACCATGAAAATGGTACCGCTATTGCTATCGCGATAAGGATTAGTCTGGTGATGCTCAAGGACAATAAATAAACAAGGTCAGGCACAGATGCACCTAATACTTTACGGATACCAATTTCTTTGGTCCTTTGTTCGGCCATAAATGCCGATAAACCGTATAACCCCAGGCTTGATATAAAAATTCCTAATAAGGCAAACAGGTTAAAAATATTGCCCATTTGCTGTTCACCCTTATATAAGTTGTTCAAATCCTGGTCAACAAAATCAAATGTGAAGGGGTACGAAGGGTTGAGTTCCTGGCATATTTCGCCTAAATATTTTACGGTTGCCTCCAATTGGCCGGGTTGAGTTCTTAGAACCATATAGCCGCCATTTCTATTAAATCTTAAAACTAATGGCTGTATAGACTCCTGAACGGGTTTAAAATTAAAATCCTTTAAAACACCCACAATTGTGCCTTCGTTATAGTTAAGTGAGAGCTTTTTTCCGATTGCTGTTTCGGCAGTCAGGCCCATTGTAGCAGCCATTGTTTCGTTAACCATGTAATTATTTGAGTCTGCCGTGAATGAACGGGAAAAGCTTCTGCCGGCTTTTATCGTCATTTTAAAAACATCTACAAAATCTTCGTCAACAGCTATTTTGGGCATAAATATTTGCGCCTTCGGATCTTTGCCCTTCCAGTCTATATCAAGGGTCCAGTCCCCCAGGTCGGTTGGCAGTTCAGATACAACGGTAAAATTGCTGGTGAGCGGATTTTTCGACAGCTCGTTTTTTAGCGCTTGCCGTTTGTCAGATGAAAAACCTTTTGTTGGTACGTATAAAAGATTAGCCTTTTCAAACCCCGGATTTCTATCCCTTATAAATTTAAGCTGGTTGTAAATTACCACTGTCCCTACTAGCAATATAATGGAGATCATAAATTGTGTTACAACCAAGGCGTTGCGAAATGATAAATTGCCGCCCATTGATTTTACATTATTTTTGAGCACTTTAACCGGATTGAAGCCAGATAGGAAGAGCGCCGGGTAACTTCCCGAGATAACCCCGGTTAACAACGCAATACCAAACATGCTTAACCAAAGATTGGCATCCGCTATACTTATGATTAGTTTTTTGCCGGCCAGGTCGTTAAATGCCGGCAGGGAGATATTAACTATTATCAGCGCAAAAAATAGAGAAATGAATGCAATTAATACAGATTCGGTTAAAAACTGAATGATTAATTGACTGCGTAAAGCACCTGCAACTTTCCGTAGTCCAATCTCTTTAGCTCTACGGGCCGACCGTGCCGTAGCAAGATTCATGAAATTTATACAGGCAACAACCAGTATCAAAATGGCAACAACAAAAAAGATTTTTACATATAAAGCATTACCGTGCCCAGGCAGGTCGTACTTCATTTCAGGAGCCAGATGGATGCTGGTTAAAGGCTGCAATTGATATGTAACCTTTACATCGCCAACCCGCTTGTGATAAATTTTGTCTATCTGCTTTTCCAGCTTATTTAAATTTGCAGTTGTAGGGTCAAAGTTTTTATCTAATTGAATATAAGTATGGAAATTAAAATTGCCCCACGTATCTTCTTTCAAATCGCTGATATATGGGGTAATAGCGGCCATTGATACAACAAAATCAAGTTGTATATGCGAGTTATCAGACACATCCGCTAAAACTCCGGTTACTGGCAAATTTATACCCTCGTATAACATTATAACCTTACCTATTGGGTTTTCATTACCAAAGTATTTTGTTGCGGATGATTGCGTTAATAAAATTCCGTCTGCATGTTTTAAAGCGGAGTCCCTGTTTCCTTTAACCAGGGAAAAGGAGAAAACATCTAAAAGACCTGAATCTGCAAATGCCACATGCTTTTCGTCGAATTTCTTATTCTTAAACGTTACCAGTGTTGAAGAAGGGAAGGCTAAACGAACGGTTTTTCTGATAACCGGCATTTGCGCTTTCAGCCCGCCGGGCAGGCCAGCAGGAGTAGTTGCCGCTTTTGAATCGCCAAAATCGCAGGTTAGCTTATAAATTTGATCTGCATTTTTATGAAATTTGTCGTAGGATAACTCATTTTTAACCCAAAGGAGGATAAGGATACTTGATGCCAAACCAATAGCCAATCCGGTTATATTAATAATGGAATTCGCCTTGTTTTTTATTATATTTCTATAAGCAAGTTTAAAGTAAGTTTTTAACACGGCTATGATCTTTTGAGTATTTACAATCAGTTGTTTGAAATCTATGCCAATATTTAAATATTTAATAATGAGTTACTTGTAAAAATCAATTTATAAATTCCGTACGGAAACGTTACAATCTGTGTACGGTTTATGATATGTTGATTGCCAAAATAGATACACATTAATACAACGTTAATAAACGTGACCAGAGAATTGACTTTGTGTTATGCCGAATTTATTTAGGCATAATATTGAAAGGTGACGAGTTTGAAATGGCCGTTATGCATCGCTCGTGGGATGCTGAAACAAGTTCAGCATGACGATTTGGTACCCTCACTTCAACACATCCAACACCTTAAACATCTTACCCCTGACACCGCTGGTGCTACCATTGTAGTTATTCACCATAATAGAAAAGCACAGCTCGCGGCCCCGGTGGGTAACAAAGCCCGTATAAGCCAGCACATGGTAGATGCTGCCGCTTTTCATGTGCATATCGTTATAAATAGGCAGGCTGTCGTAAAACTCATTATACCATGCTTCCTTGCGCGTACTTTGCATAATGCTGGCAATGGTTTGTGAGGTGATACGGTTGGCAGGAGAGAGGCCGCTGCCGTCGGCAACATCCATGCTGTGCGGGTCAATACCGCGGCCTTTCCAGTAGTTTTGCAAAACCTCGACGGCGTTATTGGTAGTTACAGGTTTACCCGCTTTAAGGGCCATCGCCTTCAGCAATTCCTCGGCGTATAGGTTAACGCTCTTGTGGTTGGTCCAGTAAACGATCTGCCCCAGCGTGGGCGAAGTAATATTAAGCAGGTTGTTGGCTATAACAGGTGTTGGTTGATTTTTCGCTGCTAAAGTCAGACTCGACTCTGGCGTAACATTAACTGCTATACCGAGACGTTTTAGCGTATCCAACAAGCGGTAAGCCATATCAAAAGCAGGATCGGGGATAGCAGTAGCAACCGACTTTTCAGCCTTATCAATAGCATACGTACCACGTAAATACATTGAATTGGTTAAACCGGTAGGTAGATACGGGTAAGCCTGGTCGCCGGTACCTGCGGCACCTGTGGTTAGTTCGCTTTTAAAAGTAAGATAAGGCATTGCAGGCGTTGAGCCGGTCACGCTAACAGGCGAACCGACAGCACCTGTGCGCAGGTTAATATCAAACTGGTTCTCGTGCCAGCAAAGGGCGTTAACACCCGCCCCGTAATAGGTGCCCAGATCCTGCCAGATCCAGCCATCAGGTATTACCTGCGTGCCATACAAACTGTCATCGCCAATAATTCTTCCGTTGAGTTTAGTGATTCCGGCCTTTTTTAGCGCGGTAACTAATTGATTCAATATAACAGGCCGATTGGTTGTTGCCCAGCGCCAGCTGCCCAGGGTTGGGTCGCCGCTACCTTTAATAATAATATCTCCGTTTAAAGTTCCGTTAGTAACGGTGCCTGTATAACCAAATGGTGTTTGATAGGAAAAATTACTACCCAACAGGTTATAAGCGGTAATGGTGGTGACAACTTTCATGGTAGATCCCGGTGCCATACCCACATTCGGATTGCCGGCAAATACCTGCTCGCCGGTTTTAGCATCCAGTACGGTTAACGATGCCGTACCATATTTGCATTGATCATCCGTTTGCAGCTTGTTAAAAGCAGCCGAAATTTGCTGCTGTAACGATGCCTGGGCGAAAGCCGCAGAGCATCCCCACAATAAAAATAAACTAAGTGCTGCTAACCTCTTCTTCTCCATTGTTAAAGTAACGGTTGGCCAGGAAGTATATTGGCACACCTGCTAAAACTATTATTAAACCGCCCCATGCGTATTGTGGTTTGTACAATAACAGCAAAACACAAAATGCTAAACCTAAAATTATATACAAAGCCGGTAAAAGCGGATAGCCAAATGCTTTATATGGGCGCTCGGCATTAGGTTGCTTGGCGCGCAGTATAAATATACCGATAATGGTAAGCATATAGAATATAACTGCTACTAAAGATATCATATCCAGCAAATCGCCGTATTTACCGCTAAGGCAGAGTATACAAGCTATAAGGCATTGTATCCATAAACCAAAGCTCGGTACTGCAAACTCGTTTAAAGTGCCTGTACGTTTAAAGAACAAGCCATCCTTCGCCATGGTGTAATACACCCGCGCGCCCGACATGATCAGACCGTTATTACATCCAAAAGTAGATACCATTATCATTAAGGCTATTATAAGCGTGCCCACATTACCAAATATCACCTGCGATGCCTCAACCGCTACGCGGTCTTTTTCGGCATTGGCAATATCCAGCAAAGGCAATACACCGGTATAAACCAGGTTAATGCTTACATAAATAACGGTAACTATCAGCGTACCAAAAAATAAGCTTAGCCCCACATTACGTTGCGGGTTACGCATTTCGCCGGCTATAAAGGTTACGTTGTTCCAGGCATCGCTGCTAAAAATAGAACCTACCATCGCGGCAGCAACAGCGCCTAAAGCAGCAGCAATAGTATAAGGTGCAACGCTACCATCTTTGTTAAGCTGATGGATATCCCAGGCATTGGTCCAGTTGGCGGTCCACACGTCGCCCTTTAGCATAATAAAACCGAATATTATCAAGCCGAATAAACTGGCCAGTTTGGTAACGGTAAATGTGTTTTGTATGATTTTGCCGCTTTTTACACCGCGGGTATTAATAAATGTAAGGAAGCAGATGAGCACAATTGATACACACTGCGCCGCGCTGATGCTGAAGTTCCATGAGCCGATCATGGTGGAGAATAGCTTATTATCCTCGCTAACCGCCGGGATAAGGTAGGCTGTAAACTTAGAGAATGCCACACCAACTGCTGCAATGGTTCCGGTTTGTATTACCGCGAACAGGCTCCATCCATATAAAAATGCTACAAACTTATTATAGGCTTCTTTCAGGTAAACATATTGCCCGCCGGCCTTTGGATACATGGCGCTTAACTCGCCGTAACTAACGGCGGCAGTTAATGTCATGAAGCCGGTTATTAACCAAACAGCAATAAGCCAACCTGCTGAGCCAACATTGCGTATAATGTCGGCAGCTACTATAAATATGCCCGACCCGATCATGGAACCGGCTACCAGCATGGTGCCATCTAACAGGCCGAGAGAGGATTTTAGTTTAGGTTGATCAGTTGTTTTGCTCATAAAGTTCAGCTGTTTAAAGTTCTAAGCTATCAAAAAACTTTATAATTGACAGTGTATTGTAAAGAAATTAATTTTCTTAATTTGCACACCCAATTAAAAGCCCTGTGGCATAGGGGAACCGACTAAATAAAATGACAACTAATTAATTTATATGGATTTTTTGAACACTTACTTAATTTATCTGATTCCCGTTTTTGGTCTGGTGGGAATATTATTTATGGCCATAAAATCTGCCTGGGTAACCAAACAGGATGCCGGAAGCGGAGAGATGGCTGAACTTTCAGGCTACATTGCCGATGGTGCAATGGCTTTTTTAAGAGCCGAATGGAAGATCTTGGGTTATTTTGTAGTTGTTGCCGGAATTTTACTGGCCTGGAGTGGTACAACAGTAGAAAACTCGAGCCCTGTTATAGCAGTATCCTTTCTAATTGGCGCGTTCCTTTCTGCTTTCGCAGGATATCTGGGTATGCGTATAGCTACTAAATCAAACGTGCGTACCACGCAGGCGGCTAAAACCAGCTTGGCGCAGGCATTAAAAGTGTCATTTACAGGTGGTACGGTAATGGGTCTGGGTGTAGCCGGTTTGGCTATTATTGGCCTGGGTTCATTATTCATATTATTTTATACCATGTACGTTACAAGCGTTGGCGGCGACGTTAACGGCGAAGCAATGGCTAAAGCGCTGGATGTATTGGCAGGTTTCTCTTTAGGTGCTGAGTCAATAGCCTTATTTGCGCGTGTTGGCGGTGGTATCTATACCAAAGCTGCCGACGTAGGTGCCGATCTTGTGGGTAAAGTTGAAGCAGGTATCCCTGAGGATGACGTACGTAACCCTGCAACCATTGCAGATAACGTAGGTGATAACGTAGGTGACGTTGCAGGTATGGGTGCTGACTTATTCGGTTCATACGTGGCTACAATGCTGGCTACAATGGTATTGGGTCGTGAAATTGTATCGCATGATAATATGGGCGGTATAGCCCCGGTTTTATTGCCGATGGTAATAGCCGGTTTAGGTTTGATATTCTCTATTGTTGGTGCTGCTTTCGTTCGCATTAAAAACGAAACGGACAGTGTACAAAACGCTTTGAATATTGGCAACTGGGCGTCGATAGTGCTAACAGCCATAGCCACTTATTTTATTGTACAATGGATGCTGCCTAACGACGTTATGCATTTAACACGTGATCTGGATGCAAGCGGAAATATAAAAGCAGGTGCATTGGTGTTCACTAAAAATGGCGTGTTTGGTTCTATTGTGGTGGGGTTGATTGTAGGTACTTTAATGTCTATCATCACCGAATACTACACCGCAATGGGTAAACGCCCGGTGTTGAGCATTATCAAACAATCATCAACCGGTCACGCAACCAATATAATTGGTGGTTTGGCTATAGGTATGGAATCAACTGTGTTGCCTATCCTAGTATTAGCAGCAGGTATATATGGCTCTTACCATTTCGCCGGATTATACGGTGTGGCTATAGCTGCAGCAGGTATGATGGCTACAACTGCTATGCAATTAGCAATTGATGCTTTTGGCCCGATAGCTGACAACGCCGGTGGTATTGCCGAAATGAGCCAGTTACCTCCCGAAGTTCGTCACCGTACAGATAATTTGGATGCTGTGGGTAACACTGCCGCTGCAACTGGTAAAGGTTTCGCTATTGCTTCGGCTGCATTAACCTCATTGGCGCTGTTTGCTGCCTTTGTTGGTGTTGCGGGTATTGAGCATATTGATATTTACAAGGCCGATGTTTTAGCCGGTTTATTTGTGGGTGGTATGATACCTTTCATCTTCTCTGCGCTTTGTATCTCGGCTGTTGGCCGCGCGGCAATGGCAATGGTTGAAGAAGTTCGCCGCCAGTTCCGCGAAATACCGGGCATTATGGAATACAAAGCTAAACCTGAGTACGAAAAATGCGTGGCTATCTCTACAAAAGCTTCTATCCGCGAGATGGTTGCCCCGGGCCTTATAGCCCTGATCACGCCTATAATCATTGGCTTTGCCTTTGGTCCGGAAGTATTGGGGGGTTTGCTGGCAGGTGTAACGGTATCGGGTGTGTTAATGGGTATTTTCCAAAGCAACGCCGGTGGCGCATGGGACAATGCTAAAAAATCATTCGAAAAAGGTGTTGAGATAAACGGCGAGATGCACTACAAAAAATCAGAACCGCACAAAGCATCAGTAACAGGTGATACTGTTGGTGATCCGTTCAAAGATACCTCAGGCCCGTCAATGAACATTTTGATCAAACTGATGTCTATCGTGTCATTAGTTATCGCGCCGCATTTAAATGCCAATAAAGCCACTGTAGCAATGGCGAAGCATCAGCTTAACAAACCGGTGGTTACCGCGCATGTAATTAAAATCGACAAAAAAATATAATACAAACAATATAAAAGAGAGAGGAATTCATTGATTTGGATTCCTCTTTTTCATTAATGAGATATCTGTTTGAGCGGATACTTTTTTAATGAAAATTAAGTATGTTTGAGATACATTAACTGACTTTTTATTTAAACATGAAACTATTTATTAAGAAACCACTTGCGCAATTAATGGCCGCTTCTAAGGAAGGGGAAAAAACATTAAAGCGCACACTCGGTGTAGAAAACCTTATAGCCCTTATAATTAATACAATTATTGGCGCCGGTATTTTCGTTCGAACGGCAGCAGCGGCAGGCAA
>CBFGNU010000140.1:0-10255 GCA_965650195.1 uncultured Mucilaginibacter sp.
AAGTAGTGGATCTGCTGCATAATGGCCTCATCAGCTTGGGAGAAACGAATTTAAAAATAGGCGTAGCGGGGTTAAACCCCCACGCAGGCGATAGTGGTTTATTTGGTACCGAAGAAGAACTGGAGATATTACCCGCAGTTGAAGAGGCACGCCGCAGAGGTTACGATGTGGATGGTCCGGTGCCCCCCGATACGCTGTTTGCCAAAGCCGCAACCGGCGCTTACGGCGGCGTAGTAGCTATGTACCACGACCAGGGACATATCCCTTTTAAATTAACAGGATTTCAGTGGGATGCTGCGAAGCAACAAATGAAGAGTGTTAAAGGCGTAAACATTACTATGGGACTACCTATTATCCGTACCTCGGTTGATCATGGAACGGCGTTTGAAATTGCGGGAAAGGGCGTTGCCAGCGCCGATGCGATGATTTTGGCTATTGAATCGGCTGTGCAATTAAGCAAATACCGTAAGCAAGCTGTAAGCTAAATGATAGCCGTTGTTGCTGACGATTTAACCGGGGCCGTTGAAATTGCAGGCATAGGCTTGCGTTATGGCCTAAAGGTTGAGATTGTTACGACGATTGATCAAACGACCACTGCTGGTTTACTGGTTGTAGCTACTGATACTCGGTCAATGGGCGAAGCGGACGCGGTAAAAACAATGGCTGACATTACTGACCGACTAAAAAAGTTAAATCCCGAGTTTTTGTTTAAAAAGGTGGACTCCGTGTTGCGTGGTCACGTAATTGCAGAGCTTCGCTCCCATTTAAAGCAACTTGGTTTAGATAAAGCGCTATTGGCACCTACTAACCCCGCTTTAAATCGTAAAATAATAAAGGGGAAATATTATATAGATGGGTTGCCTATTCATTTAAGCAGTTTTGCCAATGATCCGGATTTTTCAATAACCGGAGCGGAGATACATACCATGCTTCGCTGCGACAAAAACGATATCGCCGTAAAAACTACGGAAGATGTTTTACCGGCAAAAGGTATTACGATAGCCTGTTGTGAAACCGAAACTGATCTTAAAAAATGGGCCGCTAAAACAGACAAGGAAACATTATTGGCAGGGGGTTCAGGTTTTTTTGCCGCGATACTGGAATCACTGGAGCATTTACCACAACTTATTGACCATACAAGTCCAATACAAAAGCCGATTTTATTTGTAAGCGGTACTACATTTGACAAAAGCATGCAAGCCATTAAACATCTAAAAAATGCTGGTGGGGCGGTAAGCTATATGCCACAGCGTATAGTCAGCTCAGCCACCCCTTCCGAAAATTTATTTGATAACTGGGCCGATGAAGTTATAACCTTATTAAAGCTGCATAATAACGCTGTAATTGCTGTTGCTGAAATTGCGATAGGTGCAATCAACCTACGCGAAAAGACGGCTATATTGGTTGAAAAGGTCTTTAAAAGGATAGAAGTAAAAGAATTGCTAATTGAAGGCGGTGCAACGGCATCGGCTATAATAAAACAGTTAAACTTAACCCAGTTTACGCCTGTGCAGGAATTCAGCACCGGTGTGGTACGCATGAAGGCAATCCTACGCGACGACCTGTTTTTAACCTTAAAGCCCGGCAGCTATAGCTGGCCGTCACAGGTTTGGGATAAGTAATTAGTTAGCAGCGCCCGTTGCCGTTTTTTTTATACCTTTCAATTGTCTGAATCTGAATAGATAAACCTAACAGGCAAAACCTGGATATCAAATGGCTTTTAATACTAAATCCCTCGTGCCGGTTATCGTCGGTTCGTCTATAGGCACTATTGTAGAATGGTACGACTTTTACATTTTTGGGAGCCTGGCAAGCGTTATAGCCACTAAATTTTTTCCGCAAGGTAATGCTACCGCGGCATTCCTCATCACTTTGGCGACCTATGCGGCGGGTTTTGTGGTACGCCCGTTTGGCGCTTTGTTTTTCGGTCGTTTGGGCGATCTGATCGGTCGCAAATATACTTTTATGGTAACACTGCTGGTAATGGGTGGTTCCACCATACTTATCGGCGCCATACCCACTTATCAAACCATAGGCTATTTAGCGCCGGTTCTGGTGCTTATTTTAAGGCTGCTGCAAGGCTTAGCCATAGGCGGTGAATATGGCGGTGCAGCCACATTTGTAGCTGAGCACTCCCCTGCTGAGGATCGCGGCTTTTGGACAGGCTGGATACAGGTAACCGCAGTTATAGCCTTCCTCATTTCGTTGGGTGTGGTATTGCTTATTAAAAGTGTACTTACTCCCGCCGATTGGGAAGCATGGGGCTGGCGGCTGCCATTTTTAGTATCTGTATTCCTGGTGGTAATCTCCGTTTATATCCGAAAAAACATGGCCGAGTCGCCGTTGTTCGCTAACGCAAAAGCGCAGGGAAAGACTTCGGCTACTCCCTTGAAAGACACATTTGGCAACAAGGCAAATTTAAAATTAATATTATTGGCGCTATTTGGCGTTACACTGGGCGTGGGAGTTTTAAACGGCCAGTTCTTTACCTTTATCCAAACTTTTTTGTTAAAAACCTTATACCTTGAGTTTAACGAGGTGAACACTATCCTCATTATAGCATTTCTTATAGGGATGCCCGTATATGTGCTGTCAGGTTGGTTGTCCGACAAAACGGGGCGCAAACCTTTAATATTGGCCAGTTTATTTATTGCTATCGTGTTTTCGCGCCCTTTATATCAGCAGATCTACCAAACTGTTAACCTAAAAAACAAGACAGAAGATACTGCTAAACTATTCATCGAAAAGAAACAGGAAGGAGCGATCGTCACAACCACAACACGACATTTTTATACCGACCAAACCATTTACCAGGAGGTAGAAAAGTTAACACTTGCCAACGGCCAACCGGTAAATGCCGAAGTCCTCAAAAGCATCATCCTGAATAGTAAGGATAAGTGGGTGCTGATATTTTACGTAGCCATATTGTTAAGCATAGTTGCATTGTCCTACGGTCCGCTGGCTGCTTATTTGGTTGAAATGTTTCCTTTAAAGATCAGGTACACCTCTATCTCGTTCCCATATCATATTGGTTTTGGCGTATTTGGGGGTATGTGTATGGTTATTTCTACCTATCTGGTAAACAAGGCTACCGAGGCCGGTAGTAAAGATTATTATCTGGCAGGCCTCTCCTATCCTATTATCATTATGTGTGTATCCTTTATAATAGGCGTATTTTACCTTAAAGAATATAGAGAATCTAACATCGAACCTAAAATACCATCAGCTTTGCTAATAAAGGCAAAAAGGCTGCTTGGCATAGTTTGGATATTGTTGGGTTTGATTGTTGTTTATATCGGAATATTTAAATTGGGCATCCCTAAAATATCATCAGGCAAACAGGATGATATGATCTTCGGTATAATAGTGACCGCAATTATAACCCCTCTGGCCACCGCAGGGTTATGTCTGTTTGGCAAGTACGCGCTGCAGGGCGAGTATGATGGTTAATTGTTGATTAATTAACTTTTAACGAGTACTTAGTTTTTGCAGATTCCCGCCTGCCCTACACAACCGCCCATTACTAATTTCTTCTGCAAACTAACGTTATTTACCCACCGATGATTGTGGCATAGATATTATATCCATATTACTTTCCGGCATTTTATATTCATTTCCATTTGCACTGTGGCATGTGTAAAACTTTTGGCTGGATTGATCGCTTGACCAAAGCTCATCAATAATAAACGGATTTTGAGGCGTCACCATAACTCCGTTGTTGGGTATCGCTAAGCTATTCAGCGATACATTTTTAACGTTGAAGAGTGTGCCGCTGGGATAAGTAATTTTTGAAGTTTCTTTTTTACAACTTGCCAGGATAATAACTATCAATAATAGTAATAACTTCTTCATAATACTTGTTTTTAGGGCGGGGCCCGCTGGTTAATAATTGGTTTATTAATAAAACAAAGTTGCTTGTCCGGGCAATGCGCCCCTATAGTCCCGATAATGAAAGCGACGTAATGATTTGGTCTACAAACCCCCCTTTCTCAATATCCTGCCTTAATTAGCTGTGTCAATCAAATAACTACAGGGTTTTCATACTTCAGTCTAATCTACATCCTTATTGTATTGAACAATTTTGATCCGTGACTAAAAGACACTTTAAACTTTTGAGACATGAGATTAAAAAATAAGTTAGTACTGTTGATACTATTGTTCGCAGTAACGTCAGGCTCATACGCACAAAACAGAAATACAATAGGTGCAAACTTTATGTACGGTGCCACAATGTTTGGTGCGCAGGGTGCCTATAATGGGGTTGGCATTAATTATAATATAAGCACGGCTAATAGCGAAGCTGAGTGGACAAAAGCATTGAATGTAGAAAACATATCTATTGAAGCCACTTTATATAATATGAACGGCGTTAGCGGTGGCAATGCCTTAACGGCTTATAACCCAGAATTTCGTAACAATGGATATTTTGGCAGCCATGTAGCAGTATCAGGTGGAATAGACATCAGATTACTAAATACTAACGGCTTTAAGGTTTTATTTGCGCCGGGCCTTGGTCTTCTATATTCAACAAAGGACTACGGTGCCACCGGCGGCGTAAACCAGGTCATGGGCGGTCGATTAAATATTATAAGCAGTGCTAAGCTAAAATTAGTTTTCCCGGTAACCCACAATACCAACTTGCAAATAGGTGCGGTTGTAGCGCATGCCTCAAACTCTAATACCAGCAAGCCTAACGTTGGGTTAAATAAAATAGAATCATTCATAGGTGTAACACATGGCCTGTCATCAGCTCCTACACGCGCGCCTAAATTTAATTTAGGTCAAAATGCGCTGGCAATTGAGCTTATTGGCGGCTATACCGGCCAAATAACAACGGGCTTTTACCAACTAAAAGGCGTCAATTTACAATTGGACAAATCATTCCGAAAATCAACGACACCCATTTTTAAAGCAGGTTTATCAGCTTCTTATAGCCGTTATGTAAACAATGTGCTGGGACTAAAGGTTGGTACAGATGTGGTTTATTCATCCAAAACATCGCCGCTTGGATCTGCTACTTCTGACACTACCCGTTTTATACAAACATTTCAAGGTGATTATACACCGGTATACAGCCGTCTTAACGTTGGTTTGAATGCCGGTATTGATTTGCGCCTGGGCAGGGTTGTTTTCTCAGGCAGTTACGGCTACTTTTTGGGCGGGTATGAACGCTATAATTACAATGGAGGCAAGGGCGATAACAACTTTGAGTACGGCAGAATGTTTTATTCTACCCTGTCGGCTAAATATTTTATAACCAGAAATATAGCCGTGAGCGCCAAATCATTCCTGAATAATTTTGGGGGTATTGGCGTTCAGGTAGGAATTTAACGCAATTAAAAAGGCAATAATGACGTTTGATGTAAAAGTTGATTTTGTAAGGGTAATATTAACAAAAACTCAATTCTCTGCCGTTGAATTTAATTTGACCATTTATCGCTATATTTAATCACATCTAAAACAAAACGTAAAAATTCAATCGCGATTATCCGATAATTATGATCAGACATACTGACCAACTTTATGAAGTGCTGGTTGTGGAGGATAATCCGGGCGATTTTATACTCGTTGAAGAGATGATTGCGGAGCAAATGACAGCGGTAGTGCGCCGGGCGACATCTTTTAGGCAGGCCCGGGAGTTAATAGAGGCGGGTAATTCTTATAATGTTGTGTTAGTAGACCTAACATTACCCGACAATACAGGCGAAGAATTAATACGGGATATGGTAGAGTTGTGCCGCGATACACCTGTAATTGTGTTAACAGGTTTTACCGATTTTGATTTTGGCATCCGTTCATTATCCATGGGTGCTTCTGATTACTTGTTAAAAGATGAACTGACGGGCACAGCATTATACAAAAGCATGGCCTACAGCGCGGAACGCAAAAAGGTAACTTCAGCTCTTGAAGCTTCCGAAATGCGTGCACGTAGCTTTGCCGGGCAGTTAAATAGTGTTTTAGAGGAAGAACGATCGCGGATTGCCCGCGAGATACACGACGAATTCGGACAGCAGCTTACGGGCCTTAAAATGTCATTAACTGCACTTAAACGAAGTAAAATAGATGACGCAGCCAGGGATGAAATTATTGACGGACTATTGGCAGAGGTGAATAACGGCATAGGGTCTATACGCAAAATTGCAAACGAATTGCGCCCTGCCTTGTTGGACAAATTGGGGCTGCTGCCTGCGCTTGAGTGGTTGGCTACTGAGTTTACAAAAAAAACCGGGATTGCTGCAACTTGCTTTTTTACGCCTGATCCGCCTGAACTTGACAGAGCTGCCCAGATCAATATTTTCAGAATATGCCAGGAAGCTTTAAACAATATTGCAAAACATGCAGATGCTACTGAAATGATAATGCAAATAGAAGAAGAGACTGATAGGTGGCAATTAATTATTGCCGATAACGGGCAGGGGTTTTTGGCAACTACTGCCGGTAATTCTTTATCCATGGGTTTGCTCAATATGCAGGAGCGGGCTCAACTTATTGGTGCCGACTTAACCGTGAGCAGTAATTATGCAAGCGGCACAGTTATTACTTTAACATTTATCAATAATGCCTAACAATATATTAATAGCAGATGATCATTCCGCCATCAGGATCGGTGTAAAACAGATATGTGCAAATGAATTTTCCGCGCTCCGTTTTGGCGAGGCGGTTAATTACGCCGAGGTTTTTCAGCAATTGAAAGACGGTCCCTGGGATATCCTGATTCTCGACATTGATCTGCCCGGCCGTAATGGCCTGGATATTTTGAAGCAAATAAAAGCCGATAAGATAAAAACACCTGTTTTGATGTTTAGCTTTCATAGTGAAGAGCAAATAGCTGTAAGGGCTTTGAAACTCGGCGCGGCAGGCTATCTGTCTAAAGATGCAGCCGATCTTGAACTGGTGAAAGCTGTTCAACGGGTTATTTCAGGCAAAAAATATGTTTCGCCTGCACTTTCTGAAAAACTTTTGGACCTGCTTGACGATACCAGCGATAAAGAGCCACCCGAGCTGTTATCTGACCGTGAATATCAGACATTGCTGCTGATCGCGTCAGGCAAAACGGTGTCAGACATAGCCAATAGCCTGTGCCTGAGCAAACCTACAGTTAGCACCTACAGGGCACGCATTCTTGAAAAAATGCGGATGAGAAATAATGCCGAGCTCACTACATATGCTATTACACAGAAGCTGGTGTGAAATCAGATATCCAATAATGATTTTTAACCCGATGTATTACTCCGGTTGGCGGCCGGTGGTAATGCCAACGCGGTTCCATGCATTCATGGCAATCACAGCCATCATCACTTCCGTCAAATATTTTTGGCCCAAAACGCTTAACGCCTCATCGTATACTTTGTCTGATACACCGTTTTGAGCTATTAGGGTAACCTCTTCAAGCAGCGCCAGAATTGCGCGCTCCTGTTCTGAAAACAACGGCGTTTCTCGCCAAACAGCCAAAAGATATATTCGTCGGGGATCTTCTCCATAGCTTAGTGCATCTTTAATATGTTTATCAATACAGTAAGAACAACCATTGATCTGTGACACCCTGATCTTTATAAGCTCGGCATGCGTTTTTGTTAAAGAGCTGGCGGCCAAATATCTCTCAAAACCAAGCATAGCTTCAAATGCACCCGGATCAACGTCCTTTAAAAACTTCCTTTTACTCATAATTATCTTTTTGAGCAAAAATAAAGATATTCAGCATGTGGGAAAAGGAATTGACTGTTAGTAGAAGGAATAATAACTGGTGGTGAAATAAAAACCGGTGTTGCAGAAATATATACAACACTTTGCAACACTTGCAACAGCATTTTTTTGCAAGTGATTGATTTCTAGTGTTCTGTATATATTATAAGTTTAAACTTGCAACACTTTGCAACAGACTTATCACTCAGGATGTTTAGCTGTGGAATTGGGATAAGTTGCTGCATTTCAATGTATTGAAAAAAGCCAATTTATTTACTTTCGTGCAACAGGCTTCCAACTTTCTACGAATAGCAAAAGCTGCCCTAAAAAAACAAAGCCGACGCACGACCAGGCTCAATTTTCCAACAAGCAATTCGTTATCCAGGTTAAGCGGCACGCTTACCCGGGCGGATGTAGTTTACAAATTTCGTATCATTACGCTTTATGCCACTGCATAATAGATTCTCAAGGTAGCCGTAGACTACCCGCATAGTCGTTCGTAGTTTGGAGACTACAAACAGCGGATATAAATTCGTCTATACGTCATTACTCTTATAAAGTATAAGAGTACCCGATGCCGAGCAAAAAGAAAGACCAACGATAATTATCAGAAGTCCACTAAGCAGCCAAATCAGCTTGCTGGTATAAATCGCCGCGCAAACGCAAAAAAGAAAATGAATTACTACCATTATCGCGTAAAACATCAAACCCGATTCATCACCAGAAATCACACAAGGGATACCGTAGCTCAATACCACCAAAAGGTTATAGCCCACAATCTTCATTGCCGGTGTTTTAGGTTGTTCAGGTGTCTCGTTTTGAGGTTTATCTACTTTCATTTCCTCCTTAACCGGTTAACTACGCCTATATATTGCCTGAATAAGCTATCCAACAAGTAGAAAAACCAATCAATAAAATCGCAAGCGCACTTAGCAAAAAACCTTTTGGCTGAAAAAATATGGCAATTAAAAGGCAAATTATTATCTGTATTGCTATAAAAAAAGCTACGCCTATTATTGAATAAGTACCTTTCGATAATCGGAAAACTATTGTATAAATAACCATTAGGGCGAGGTTAATAGCGACAATCGTCATTGTCCAATCTTTTTTTGCTTCCGGGATATTGTTCTCCTCATTTATATCCATTTCATTTCCTCCTTTAACTGATTTAGATATTCAATCTTGTCGTCCCTGTAAAACATGTTCATGGTTTCAAAGGGAATAATGTTAAGGTCTTTGTTAACGATGTGTACGCATGATTTTTTAATTGCCCGTACATCAAAATTCTGCACGTCAATAAACTGCATAATAATTACCCGGAACAGGTTGTCGTATCCCAGGTTTGGTGCATCTATTTCGGGCAGGCAGCACATTATCGACTTTAAATGCTCTGTCGCTTTATCAACTGAATTACCCGTGCTAAACATATTAAGCAAATGCCCCTTCAACCGCTCATCCTGTTCATAAACAATCGTGTTTTTTGAATTATCCAACAGATCATTCGGGTCTATCATACGGGTTAGCGGGAATACCTGCCCGTTAAGTTTCAGCGCATATCCCATAACCAGCGCATCCGGATTGCAGGGTACAGGGATCAAGTCGGCAGCATTAAAAACATCGCTTTGTTCCAAAATAGCCGACCGCACCTCGGTTAAAGTATATCTGTCGGTATCGGCGTTAAAATTCTCCAGGCGCCCCGCTTGCTGCGTGGGCTGGAAAGTAACCCCGCGAACGCAGGGCTGCTTTAAAGCATATTCAATAATTTCGCCTATCTCATCTGTGTTTAGTCCCTTTTGCAGTGTTACAACCAATGTTGTGGAGAGATTGTATTTATTAAGATTAGCAATTGCTTTCTGTCTTACTTCGCGAAGATCCTCGCCACGCAACTGCTCTAAAGCTTCCTTTTTAAAAGAATCAAACTGAAGGTAGATCTCAAAATCGGGCGTGTAGGTTGCCAGTCTCTTAACAAACTCCTCATCTTTTGCTATCCTTATGCCGTTTGTATTCAGCATTAAATGGCGGATGGGTTTGGTTTTCGCTATATCTAAGATCTCGAAAAACTGCGGATGCACCGTAGGTTCGCCGCCGCTTATTTGCACCACATCGGGCTCACCCTCGTTGGCAACAACCACATCCAGCATCGCCTCAATTTCCTCCAACGTGCGGTGCCTGCCATAGCTTGGCGACGACATGGCATAACAAGTTGGGCAGCTTAAATTGCACCTGTCTGTAACCTCAATAACGGTAAGGCAAGAATGCTGTTCATGATCCTGGCACAAACCACAATCGTAAGGACAGCCAAAGTGGGTTTTGGTATTAAACTTAAGCGGGATCTCGCTGCGTTTGGCGTAATTGCGGCAGTTTTTGTAGTACTCAATATCTGTCGCTATTAATACTTTTTCAAAACCATGTATACGGCAGTTTTTCAGCATATATACCTTTTCGTCTTCAAAAACTATTTTGGCATCAACCCTGCGTAAACAGGTTGAACAAACACTCTGGGTAAAATCGTAATAAATATATGGGCGCTCAGGCATGTGTTTTAGGTTGGAATAGGCAATTTGGCTTTAAA
>CBFGNU010000141.1:0-10224 GCA_965650195.1 uncultured Mucilaginibacter sp.
CGGTCGGCCGGATTCTTTTGCAAACATTTAGAGATGAGCGTTAGCAGCCACCCAGGCACCTGCAGTTCGCGGCGGCGCTGTTCCTCGGGCCAGTTTAAAGGCATGTTCTTTTCACGCAACGCCAGCAAATCGGGTGGCTCTTGCTCCAGGTGTGCTATCATTACCGCATTACGGGCGGTCTGGCCGTTGTCATTCAGTTTAAAGGGAACGGTGCCTGCCAGCAACTCGTAAAGGATAATGCCATAGCTGTAAACATCGCTTTGCGGCAGCAGGATGCCGTCGCTTTGCTCCGGTGCCATAAACTCCACCGCCCCGGCGTTTCGTAAGCTGCTCCGCCGCTGCTCGTCGCTCATAATTGCGAGACCAAAGTCAAGCAGCATGTAGTTGCCTGTGTTGATGTTGAATTTAACGTTGTTGCTTTTGATATCGCCATGCTTTACCGACACCTTGTGGCAATGGCTCAGCGCATTTGCAAGCTGATAAGCCACCTTAATGGCCTCAGGAATGGTGAAAACGGGTGTGTCTTTTTCGGTAAGCAGTTCCGCAAGGTCAGGACCCTCAATAAATTCCATCTCGATGAACGGGAGCGAGCCGCTTTCGGTAATGCCCGAGTTGAGGATCTTAACTACGTTGGGGTTTGATACCTGGTTAACCTTTTTTAATTTCTCAACCTCGTTAATAAAATCCTTGTAGTGCTTGTCGTTCTCATCTTCGGCGTGAATTGGGGTAGGTAAAAGCTTTACTGCTACAAAAATTTCGCCGATGCGCCTACCTTTATATACCGAACCCTGGCCGCCCGTATGCAGAGCTCCCAGGTTTTCGAGCCCCTCGGTTATCGTAAAAATTTTACCCATTTGGTTTTGTTAACGCTAAAACTGTTTTGCTATAAATGTAACCATCTCAAAACCCCACTCCACGAAAATAGTTTTTTAACAATAAGTATTAGAGTCGGCCTGGCCGCAAGGGTTTAGTATGCCTTGAATTATTAGGGCTATCAAAAAAGCCCAAATAACCATTTCAGAACTATGTAAGACACGTAGATAGTTGACGCAAGGAAAATTACCAGTACTATTAATATTAAGGCAATAATACCTTTACCGCTGCCTTGGTGCTTGCCTTCCTGGTAATGCTCCTTTAGCAGCTTAATGTTGCGGGTATTCGCTTTAAAATAGAAGTCGGTGATCTGCCCCAAGAGCGGGATTCCGCCAAGAAGTGCATCCACGCAAATGTTAACAGCCATTAAAACAAGCACCTTCCTACTCACACCGCCGTTCTTTGCAATTACATAAAGCAGCGCTACTGCTACTATAAAGCCTGAAACATCTCCTGCAATGGGGATGAAGTTCAGAATAGGATCGAGCCCAAAGCGAAAATTTGTACCGGGGAGGCGGAATTTGTCGTCCATAACGGAGGCTATCCGCTCAACCCATTTTAACTGCCCTGTAAGTGCTTTGTTTTTTGGTAATTGTTTCATTGCTATTAGAAAGAATGAAAAGCACAGGGATTTGTTTTGTAAACTTTTGGTACTTTCTGTATTGCCAAATAACTATCTACTATTTCTTTTTAGCTGATTTGCTATTGCGGATCAACCACCGCATCAGATCCTGCGCAGCAGTATAATTTTGCAGGTTAGTGGGTAACTTACGCCCATCAACATATTCATTGTATAACCAGGGATCGCCAAGGGCAAACACCGTACCCTTGCCCACTCTTGCCACCGCCATTATAACGTCTCCCTTATCTGTAAACACTGATTTTGCAGGAGGTTTAACGCCCAATGTTGCCAGCTCTTTTATGTAGATCTGTTTTACATGAGGGAAGATGGCATGTTTGGAAGGCATATTCAACGTTCCCATTTCAAACTGCAAGCCGGTAACCCTATTACGCGAATCATTATTAAACGTTATACCGAATTTACCTGCCAGATGGTTGAAATGTTCAAACTCCGCGTTGTCTTTATCATTACCTAATAGCAGCAAAACGCCGCCCTGTTGCACCCAGTTGTAAATACTCTTTACATGCTCATCCTGTATATAGCTAGGAGCAGGGTTTTCTTTTTCAGTATCCGGATCAACAATAACATATATATCCGCGTTATGGAGCGTATTGTTATCCGGCGCCAGGGTAGTAAAGCTGGTTGAAGCGCCCAAACGTGTCAGGATAGTTTTAAGTACAGAAAAGCCATTGTTATCATCCTCGTTCCACACATAATGATATTGCTCAGCATTGCCGGTAATTGGGTTTTTTCGGGTTTCATGATTAAAATATCCATCCAGCAAAACATTAACGGGCTTACCGGCAGGTATCGCCTTTAACAGATCTATCTCATTGCACATTTGTATAAAAGCGCCAACGCCTTTCAGATCATTATCAACCACCTTTTCGCCAATATAATATTCAAAGCTACCGTCGCGATAGGGGTTGCCGCCTAGTCCGCTTACACTTACCGTTCCCTTAAGCGTTTGTAATCCGTTGGCATCAGTAGCTAAAAACTCTTTACAAATACCTTTATAAGCCTTTAACGCAGGCGCGGCGTAGGAGCGGGGCAAGTAACCCGACCGCACACCCTTCGCTAGCGTATAAGCAAACATGCAGGCCGCAGATGCTTCGTAATAATTACCTTTGCGCCCCGGGAAGTTCATTACATCCCACCAAAGGCCATTTTTTGCATCTTGCGCCTTTACAACAGCGGCGGCGTAACGGTCAAGTATGGCTACAAGTTGTTTTTTGTTTGGGTCGTTATCTGCAAAGTGCTCCAGCGCATCAACCAGGGCCATGCCGTACCAACCCATTGCCCTCGCCCAAAAGTTTGGCGAGTTCCCCGTTTGCTTGTTGGCCCAACGTTGTTCTTTTGATTCGTCCCACCCGTGGTAAAGCAAGCCTGTGACAGCGTCGCGGGTGTGTTTTTCAATAAAGATAAACTGATTAGCAACGTCTGTAAAGTCGGCGGCATTGTGGCTCATCTCTGCGTAGGTAGCGTAAAACGGCTCAGCCATGTATAAACCATCCAGCCACATTTGATGCGGGTATACTTTTTTATGCCAAAAACCACCTTCCTGTGTACGTGGATTATTCTTCAGCTGACTATACAACAACGATGCTGCTTTCCAATACTTTTCTTCGCCGGTTACCCTGTAAAGCATCAGCAAAGCATCGCCATTTTTTATGTTATCCAGGTTATAATCGTCCTTTTTGTAGGTGCGGATGGATGAGCCATCCGCTGAGATATATTTATCTATACGGGCCTTTATGTATTTAAAGTAGTCGCCGTTGCCGGTTTGCTTCCACAGGCCGGTAAGCCCGTTGTAAATAACACCCTGATCATAACTCCAAACAGCGTTCCTGTTGCGGTCAAACACGAGCGAATCCTTCCACAGCGTCATTACCGTAGCCGCCATGCGTTGCCCGTAACGAGCGGTGTCAGCCTGTGCAGCCGCGTCAAAACGCATCAATCCCCCAAAAGCAGTAATTATTAACCAGAAATTTCTCCTCATGTAACTAAGTTACAATTAGAAAGGGGATAAGCAAAAACTATAAATATTGACGTAATTAAGCCGGAGTTAATAACTAATAAAGCCACCCCGGTTACAGAGTGGCTTTATCGGATTTAAAACTAATGGTGCTTAGATCTCGGTATCGTCGTCAAGGTCGTCGCTGTTCATGTCATCACTGTCTGAACGCATATTGTCGCTTTGCGAACCTGAATTGAAGGAATCCTGATCTTGGTAGCCTCCCTGGTCGCCGGCTTGTTGTTCCTGCCGGTTGCCGCTGTCACTTTGCTGCCCACTTTGACCCGAATTCCAGTTTTGCTGGCCTTGCTGGCTACCCGAATTGCCCTGATCAAAATTTGATTGCTGTTCCTGGTTACTGCCTTGTTGCTGGCCGCGTTCTAAATTAGGATTGTCGCTGTTAAACTGGCCTTGCGAGCCGCTGCTTGGGTTACCGGGATCGGCGTTACCTTGTTGCTGTTCTTGCTGGCTACCACGGGTTGGATCCTGGTTCCTGTCAGGCTGACCTTGCTGATCTCCGCTGCTACCTTCCCCTTGCAAACCTGCATTTGATTGCTGTTCCTGGTTGCCGCTGCGGTTCCGGTCTTGTTGATTACCTTGTTGGTTGTTTTGATCTTGTGAGCCAGAACGTTGGTTCTGATCATCACTGTTCCATGTGTTGTTTTCCATAACGTAGATAATTTATTTGGTATATGGATAACAAGGGCGGCTGAAAGTTTGTTTTCGTGTTAATTAAAAATATTTCATAAAACATCAAAGCCACCCCGGTCTATTAGGGTGGCTTTGATAATTAAGGCGATAATATTTTACAACTCCGAATCATCATAGCGATCTTTATCATCCAGGTAGCCGTTACTCAGGTATTTATCGCCGCTTTCTTCCTGGCTACCGCCATGTTTCCTGTTATTGCTTGACTGTTGTTCCTGTTGGCTGCGGCTATTATTTCTAGTTGGTTGACTTTTTTTTTCGTGCGACGCCGAACGTTGGTTCTTATCATCGGTCTTCTTTTTATTACTTTCCATAACTAATATTATTTGGTGGAATAAGTAACAAGCACGCTATCAGATTGTTTTCTATGACTTAGAAAAAGCGCATAGACGCCTTATCCTCGATTCGAATAAATTGTCACAAAAAAATCTGCTGAAAATACTGAAAATGGTGATCAATATACCTGATTACCTAGTGGTAAATACTTTCGTTAGGTTATAATCGGTTAAAAATCAGTATGATGAACTTTTAAGTGTATGGATTACTGGAGTTTCTGCCCAAACCGTATTAAAAGCGGCTTGTTTTAATTACAAGTTAATAAAATTAATCTAAGTAGCTATGAAAACAGAAACAAAAATTTTAATCGGTCTGGCATTTTTAATATTTGTCAGTCTTGCAACGTCGTGTAAAAAAGACAACGATTATCAAATGAGTAATCAAAGCTTTGTAACAGAGGCCTCAAGCGGTAACATGTTCGAAATTGCAGCAGGCAATCTGGCTGTGCAAAAGAGTGTAAATGCCGATGTGAAGGCATATGGTAACCACATGGTTAGTGATCACGGCACGGCGGCTACCCAAATGATGACAATGGCCAATGAAAAGGGTTGGTCTGTTCCAACAACCATGATGGAGAAGCACCAGGGTAAACTAAACACACTGGCTGCGTTAAGCGGCGCCGAATTTGACAAGCAATACGCTGCAATGATGGTTACCTCGCACATGGAAACCATTTCATTGTTTCAGAATGCCTCAAGCAACATCGGCGTTCCTGACAGCGACCTTCGAAGTTTTGCAGCGGGGAAATTACCCACTTTAAACGACCATTTAAAGGATGCACAACAGCTGCAAAACCAGGTGGGGAAATAAACTTAGCGACCTTTAATACAACAGATAAATTATGGAAACAGCAAATCAACAACATGGCGAGGGCGAAATGACCAAAGCTATAGAAAATCAAACTGCAAAACTACCCTCAGACTTTTACCTGGGAGCGGCGGTAGCAGCAATGGGTGTATCCCTGCTTTTTAAGATCACAGCCAAGGACGACAAAGCCCTCTTTTTCGGCCAATGGGTGGCGCCATTCCTGCTATTTGGTATTTATAACAAAATAGTTAAAACAGTGGGCAGCGAATAGTGATGAAACAATGCCGGTGCCGTGTTCGGGTTTTAATGTTTTCCAGGATATGGCGTCGGCATTACCATTGTAACTAATGAAAATAACACAGCATTGTTTTAGCTGCATAACTGGTCATCAAAACCTAATGTCCCACTGTTGTGGGTCATCACGATAATGGCTTATGTTCTGTATAACTTCTTCAATTTCCCGAGTGCTCAATCTATTGTCCTCTGCCGGCATATAAGTGAACAATTTGCCGGGCACATCAAACTTAACATATCCAAAATAATTCTTGTTAGTACTTTTATCCAAGTGCAGTTGGAGCTCTTTTTGGTGTACTTCAGTCGAACTGAAAGGGCCGTCTGTCCCGGCGCCGAAGATCGAATAAATATAGGTTAATACCGGGTGTCCATCAACGTGCCCCTCAACGTCGGGTATTATCATTAATTTATTATTTCCGTTGATGGTTATGTAAAAAGCATTCATAGATAGGAGGGATTTAAAAAAACAATTCCGCAAAAACCATGCATTAAATAAACATGGTTTGCGGAATAATTTCATCTGCTGATTGTGCCGCTTTAAAAGCTGTGCCTAACAGACCCCGATTGTTGGGAAGTTCTTTGGGTGAAAATTACCACGACAATTTCCATAACACCAACTATTAGGTGGGGTAAAAAGATCCTGTCGCTATAGCTAAGTAGCCATGGCGAAACAGCCAGGAAAATACCCGTAATAAGGTCCAAAGTTAAATGTGTGTCCATTGAAAGCACTTTTGCCAATCCACCTTCATAATCTGTCATCGCCGACATAACAAGCGTAACGAGGCCAACTGCTACGGCCGACCATGTTGCGGCGTTATTGTCAGAGAAACCAAGCAGCCATGGTGCCGCTATTAATACCGCGCCCACAGCGTAATCCAATACAGCATGGGTCTTTCTACTTATAAATTTCATAACCTTAAGCTTTTAAATGTAACCATACAGGTATACGTCAAACCTTATGCCTTGCCGTTGCTGATGATATTTTTAGGTTATTTTCCGGCGAAGAATTGTTATAAATACGTAGCTGAAATCATTTCATCGGTTTAAAACCCGTAGTTATTCGCGCTATTTGATGCTGGACTATGTAGATGTAGTTTGCATTTCATCAATCACAAACCTGATCCCTACCGGTAAAGGCGAAAATTAACGCTTATGCATTATATATTTTACAAAATAATTTGCCGAAAAGCCTTATAATAGCGTGCTCAAATATGAAGAGTAAGTAATAAGCCGAAAAACCCGATTAAAACCCAATTATTAACATAAAATGAATCTTTCTTTTAAAAATTTTCTGTCCTCGTTAAAGCACAAACGAAGCTATCAAATTGCTGCTTTAATACTTATTGCCGCATCTTATTCGGCCTATGTTGCCATTAATGACGACCGCTTATGGAGTTCATACAGAGGTAACTCCGAGACAAATGCTTATTCGCCTTTAGCGCAGATAAATAAAGACAACGTACAGAATTTGGAAGTAGCCTGGCAATTTGGCCCGGGCGCTACCCCTGCGGCTGCCGGCGCAGCTCCCGGCCGTGGTTTCGGTGGCGGCGGTAGTCAATCAAACCCTGTTATTGTTGATGGCACTATGTATTCAATACTCGGCCGCGGCAAAATTTACGCGGTTAACTCATCAACAGGTGAGCAGGTTTGGGAGTTTGATCCATCAGTTGCCAGTTTGGGCGGTGGTGTTTCCAGGGGTGTAACTTATTGGGAAAAAGGCAGCGATAAACGCATTTTAGCTGCCATAGGCAATAATCTTGTAGCCATTAATGCAACAAACGGCGAAATGATAAAAACCTTTGCCGACGGCGGTAAAGTAGATCTGCGCGTTGGTTTGCGCGATGATCCTAAAACGATACAGGCCGCCGGATCGTCGTCGCCGGGTGTAATTTTTGGCGATCTTATCATCATGGGTGCAAGGGTTGACGAAAGCTATGGCTCTGCACCCGGTTATGTACGTGCTTATAATGTAATTACAGGCAAGCTTACCTGGACTTTTCACACCATCCCGTTACCGGGCGAGTTGGGTTACAATACCTGGCCTAAAGATGCCTGGAAAGAGTTTGGCGGTGCAAATGACTGGGCCGGCCTAAGCGTTGATAAAAAACGCGGTATGGTGTTTATTGCTACCGGTGGCACATCTTACGATTTTTATGGCGTTGACCGACCGGGTAACAACCTGTTTGCTGATTGCGTGGTAGCATTAGATGCAAAAACAGGCAAGCACATATGGCACTTTCAAACCATTCACCATGACCTTTGGGATTGGGACCTTTCGTCGCCACCCAATTTAGTTACTATTACTAAAAATGGCGTAAAAAGAGATGCTGTTGTACAATTGAGCAAAAGCGGATTCACTTATGTGTTAGATCGGGTAACCGGTAAATCGCTGTTTCCTATTAAAGAAACACCTGTACCAAAATCTGATATTCCGGGCGAGATCACATCTCCAACCCAACCTATACCGGTATTGCCTAAACCGTTTGCACGCCAGGCACTTACTGAGAAAGATATCAGCAACTTTTCGCAAGCCGCGCACGATTCATCTATGCGCTTGTTGAAAAAGCTGCGTTATGAAGGTATATTTACACCTCCGTCGGTACGCGGTACCTTCCATAGCCCGGGCTCAAACGGCGGTGCCGACTGGGGTGGCGGTTCTTTTGATCCACGTACCAACATCATCTACATTAAAACAAATGACGCGCCCGAGATCATCAGAATGCAGAAGTTAGAAAATCGCGTGGTAGCCAACCAAACCGACTTTGAGATAGGTAAGGGCATCTATAACACCTACTGCGTTGCCTGCCATGGCGCCGATAAATTGGGCGACGAGCAGAGCTATCCATCTTTGTTGAACATTCAAAAACGTTTAACTGATGCGCAGATCATCGCTAAGATAAAAGCCGGCGGTGGTAAAATGCCGGGCTTTGCATCTGTTATAAACGATAAGGCTAAAGAAGCTGCTATATTATCATTTGTAACCGGTAACGATACCAAAACTACAACCGCTTCTGACGGTAAGCCGGTACCTCAAAAAGTAAGGTATACCAACGTGGTTGCTTACAGGGCGTTATCAGATATGAATGGCAATCCGTTTGTTACACCGCCATGGGGAAGTTTGGTTGCTATTAATTTGGCTACCGGTAAAGAATTATTTAGGGTGCCTGCCGGTAACGATGAGACCCGCCAGAAACCAGGCGAGCCTGAAACGGGTTTAACCGGAAATGCCGGTGCGGTATCAACTGCAGGTAACATTGTATTTTGGGGCGGAGGCAGAGACAAAAAATTAAGGGCCTTTGATTCTAAAACCGGTAAGGTAATATGGTCTACCGTAATGCCTGCTTCTTCAAACGCCACGCCAAGTATCTACAAAGGTAAAGATGGCAACCAATATATTGCTGTTACCATAGGTGCTGATGCTACACACCCTAACGGTTCAATAATAACTTATAGGTTAAAAAAATAAATAAAAGGGTTAATATGTCTTGTAAAAGCAGGTCGGTTTTATCCGGCCTGCTTTTTTTGTTTTGAAGGAGGTTTTTAAACTATCAAAACTTTTTGGTATACTGCGTGTATAACTCTCACTACACATGTTTGTTACTGATTACTTTGCCGGCTACTACCGCCTTGTGTTTAACAAGGAACAGGATATTCTGGACCGCACCCGCGTACGGATCCTGGCTACCTGCCTGCTTACTTATATTGGTTTAACATCCGCACTGTTTACCTTGTTCCTGTTCCAGGCGCCTGATTTCAGGCTTATCCGAATGGGTATTTTACTTACACTTTTTCTAACCGGCTTTGGTTTGCTGCTTTTCCGCCGCCCATGGAGCGTAGCGGGGCACTTTTTTATCATCTGCCTTACACTCATGATCTGGTCGGGTATCTTGCTGTTTCGCCAAAGCGTTAATGTCGCTACAGCCGAGACGGTGCTGGTGGTAGTATGTAGTGGCTATTACATGCTGGGCAGCAGGTGGGGCACTATCTATTCGTTGATAAATATCGCGCCCATCATTGGCTACATTGTTTTGGACGATTATATAGGGCTTTCTTTGCCCACGCAACAGCTTAACATCAATCATCATAGTTATCTGCTTGGGCTAATCATCAATTTTGTATTGCTGCTATATATCCATTACGCTTTTTTTCGGGGCTTTCAAAAATCGCAGCATAACGAGCGGGAGCAGGCCGCAGCTAAAACAAATTTCCTGTCCACCATGTCGCACGAGTTGCGTACCCCGCTTAATGCTGTGGTAGGCATGACCCACCTGCTCCAAATGGAAGGGCCGCGCCCCGACCAGGAAGAACACCTCAAGGTGCTCCGCTTCGCGGCGGATAACCTGATGGCCACGGTAAACGATATCCTCGATTTCAACAAGATAGAAAGCGGCGCGATGGAACTTGACAAGCAGCCCTTCCGCCCTGCAGAACTGCTGGATAATGTTTGCGGTTCCTTCAAGGCCAGGGCGGCAGAAAAAGGGATCAAATTTTCATGCGATATTGATAGCAAGCTGCAGAACCTCACCGTAAGCGGCGATACCAACCGTTTAAGCAGCATCCTTTTAAACCT
>CBFGNU010000142.1:0-10210 GCA_965650195.1 uncultured Mucilaginibacter sp.
CTGTAACTATACCAGCGCTTATTATAAAATGTGATCTGACCATCGGGTAGGTTTGTCCAGGTCATTTGCGGAATGTTATCCATTAACAATTTCAAATACTCCCTGCTGATGGTAAGATCCTTTGTGCGTGTCCTAACGGTTTCCTCTAATTCGTCATTCAGTTTTTGAGTGAGTAGCTGTGCCTCTTCCAACTGGCCAAACTGCGATTCTAATTGCTTTTGGTTTGCTTTTTGAATTGTCAGGTCTGTAATTATCACACTCAAGGCCTTTCCGCCATCAAAATCCATAGCATTGCATGATAACAAACAGGGAACCGGCTGCGCCTCATTGCCAATAGTTACTTCGGCTTTGCAATCCTGCTCCCAGCTGCTGTTCAGCATGCCCAAAAAAATCGTTTTATCACCGGCTACAAAATCAACAAAGCTAAACCCTATAACCTGCTCTAAAGGCTTACCAACCAACGCGGCAAATCGCGAGTTACTGTATAATATCAAGCCCTCCCTGTTTAGCGTTACCGCGCCCTCATTCATTTGTTCAATAAAGACACGGTAAGTTTGGTCGGCACTCTTAAGCGTATATAGTTGAGGGCCGTCTTCGTTTTTTACAATCAGGGCATCAACCTGCCCGTTACGAATGGCATCAATTGCATCATTTGCTTCTTCTAACTGCCATCGTAACTCCTTATTCTCGTTCAGCAGCTGTTGGTAGGTGGGTTGCTGTTCCATAGGTTGATCAAGGTTTTACATTAAAATATCGAAATAACTTATCTGTGTCAGACATGTCTCCTATTAATCGCCTCGTACTCTCCGGACTTTTCGTTATTAATAAAGGCAGTGCTATAATTTGCTCCGTTTCTGCAATAGTGGGCTGCTGATAAACGTCAATAACTTCCAGCGTATAATTTCCCTGCAGATTTTTTTCGCAAAAAGCGGTCAGGTTATCAACCGCACGCGTAGAGTTGGGGGATGCCCCTGTAATAAATAAACGCAATTTGTACGATACTTCATCGTCATTTCGGCTGCTACTTTCCTGTAACCACTGGTTTGCTTTCATCGGCTATGCAGGGCGAATATTTAACCCTACTAAAACTTTTTCTTCGTTAGACAGATCGCCGATAATTTTACGGATCGGCTCAGGTACCTTTCTAACTAATGTTGGTATTGCAAAAATCTGATCGCCTTCTGCCAACTGTGGCCTTTCAAGCAGATCTACTACTTCTATAACATATTGGCCCTTTAAATGTTCTTCGCAATATTTTTGAAGATTAGTTAAGGCGGTAACAGATTTTGCCGTTTTGCCGGCAACGTACAATCGTAGTTCCCAGGCTTTTTTTAATTTTGCCGCCGTCATTATTTTTTTCCTTTCTTTTTATCAGGACCCGGCGCAGATTCATTATCCTTGTTTTCGCGGCGCAGGGCCATTACTTCTCTGCGGTTTTTCTCCATTATTTCTTTTTTCAGTTCTTCTTCCAGGTAAATTCTATTTAGCTCCTCCTCAACAGATTCAAACTCGGTTTGCAGGCTTGATATCTTAGATTCTAATACCTTACGCTTGCGGGTGATCTCGCGATCTTTACGACTCAGCGCATAATCACGTAATGCATTACCGGTATGTTCTTTGAGTTGTTCAGCTTCGCGAGCCGATCCGGTAAGAACGCCGTCAGGACCTAAATAAACCTCTACAAGGCTTAACCCCTTATCGGTGATCAAAAACTCACGAACCTGGTTAGAATGCTTCATACCGCGCGATTTCATCACGTACATGCCGCGATTACGCTCGCCGTTAAATTCTATATCCCGCACCAACAGCCAGGCATCAACCAACGATGATACCCCCTCGTCAGTTTGTTCGTTTACAATGGTGTTTAACGTTAAGGCAGTAAACATAACCGTTATCTGCTGCTCCATCAGGAAATCTAACAAGCGCACCAGCATTGATTTAACTTCGCCTACCGAACCAATAGTAATAAGGTTGGTGATGGGATCCAATATAACAGTATCCGGTTTAAACATCCGGATATGTTTATGCATGGCAACAAGGTGCATCTCCAGGCCATACAGCGTTGGCCGCGATGCATGGAAATGTAATAAATTATTGTCCAGATATTTCTGCACATCCAAACCGATAGATCTCATGTTTCTGACGATCTGTTTGGGCGATTCTTCAAACGAGAAATAGATACAACGTTCGCCCCGTTTACAGGCTTCCACCGCAAAGTAGGCCGCGATACTGGTTTTTCCGGTTCCTGCTGTGCCTGATACTAATATGCTACTCCCCTTATAAAATCCTTTACCACCCAGCATCTGGTCTAATCCGGCAATACCTGTTGATATCCGTTCGGTCTGAACTTCTTTAGCCAGGTGTAATGATGTTACCGGCATTACAGAAATGCCCTCCTCATCAATTAAAAAAGGATATTCGTTGGTACCATGCACGGTACCGCGGTATTTTACAATGCGCAGCCGGCGGGTTGAGATCTGATCAATAACGCGATGATCTAACAGGATAACGCAATCTGATATATACTCCTCTAAACCGTGCCTGGTAAGTTTCCCGTCGCCTCTTTCGCCTGTTATAACGGCGGTTACACCCTTTCCTTTAAGCCAATGAAACAATCTGCCCAATTCAGCCCGAAGAATACGCTGATTGCTTAAACCTGAAAAAAGATTTTCAAGCGTATCTAGCACCACACGCTTAGCGCCGACGCTATCAATAGCATGACCTAACCTTATGAATAAACCCTCCAGATCATATTCGCCGGTCTCCTCAATTTCCGTCCGTTCAATATGAACATGGTCTATTCTAACTTTCTTATCCGTCTGTAATTTTTTTAAATCAAAGCCCAGAGAGGCAACGTTCGTGGCCAGTTCATCTGCCTTTTCTTCAAAAGCCATAAACACGCCGGGTTCATTAAACTCTATTGCTCCTCTTACAATAAACTCCATTGACATCAGCGTTTTACCGCTGCCGGCATCGCCGCATATAAGGGTTGGCCTGCCTGTCGGAAATCCGCCTCCCGTAATCTCGTCTAAACCGACAATTCCGGTGGCTGATTTAGGCAACGTACGAGACGAGGCGACCGAATTTTTCTTTAAGGATTTGCTCATGCGATATTTCTTAGAACTATAAAAATATTATTTTCTTCTATAAATAGTTAAGAAAATAACTTAAAACTATATAGGTAATTACTCCTAAGAGTTTAAACTGTTTAGTAGTCGTTAATTAAATAATACAAGCCTTCAATAAAGGCACGGATGATAAACATGAAGGTTATGATATTGTTTTTCTGTATAAAAAAATATACAAAAGATAATGAACTACACGTGATTTTGGGCTTATTATCCCCTATACAGGCGGCTTTTTTTTAAATCATAGCATATTCTTCTTCTCCCCAATTATTATAAATGCTTGTTTAAACAACCATTTGTCTTGCTATTGTAATATTGGATAATTTAATTACATGTTTAAACATATATTATTTACCTTTGTTGTATCATTTTAAAAATAAAACTCTAAATACAATGGCAACGATAACAAAATGGGTATTAGACCCAATGCACTCAGAAGTACAGTTTAAAGTAAAACACCTGGTAATATCAACCGTTACCGGTTCTTTCAAAAAATTTGAAGGCACTATGGAAATAGAAAACGAGGATTTTACAGGCGCTGATATCAACATCAGCCTTGATGTTAACAGTATCGACACCAACCAGGACCAACGCGACGGCCACTTAAAAGGCGCGGATTTTTTCGACGCTGAAAAATATCCGGCTATAATCTTCAAATCAACTTCGTTTGAAAAAGATGGCGGTGATTACACGCTTAAAGGCGATCTGACCATAAAAGGCGTAACCAAACCGGTTAAACTTGCTGCCGAATATGGCGGCGTGGCAACCGACTTTTATGGTAATACTAAAGCCGGGTTTGATGTTACAGGTAAAATTAACCGTAAAGAATTCGGCCTTACCTGGGATGGCATAACCGAAGCCGGATCAGTAGTGGTAAGCGATGAAGTTAAACTGATCTTTAACGTTCAGTTTGCAAAACAAGCTTAATTAGTGTCCCGATAGTTATCGGGTAGTGAGTGGTGATAACAGAAAAGCCATCCGCAATGCGGATGGCTTTGTTTTTTTTAACTCCTCCCCTGTTTTGCCCGTCCGTTTATTAAACGAATATTGCGGGCAAGAAGATCAATAGTTTTTTACCGGGATATTTTAACTTTTACAGCGGTTGGCCCTTTTTGACCAGGCTCTACTTCAAAAGTAACTTTGTTGTTTTCCTTTATAGGCTCGCTAAGGGCATTTGCATGCACAAAAATGCTTTCCTGGGTTTGCATGTCTTTTATAAAACCGTAACCTTTGGCTTCATTAAAAAACGCTACTATCCCGGTTCGCACAATATCCTCAACAATGGTTTCCTGTTTGGGTACAGCTATCTGTATATCCTGAGAGTTTACTTTCAATTTGCGCGATGGATCTGGTGGTGTTGACGTGATGTTACCATATTCATCAATATAGGCCATCATATCGTCAAGGCTTTTTCCTTTGGTGGAGTTTGCCTTGCGATCTTGAGCCTTCTCCTTTTTATCCAACGACTTTTTCTGACGTTTCTTTTCTCGTTCTTTTTTATTGAATGTTTCTGTTGATCTGGCCAAGGTAATTACGCTAATTTTACTTTAACCGCGCTCGGACCTTTTTTGCCGTCTTCCACTTCGTAGGTAACTGAGTCACCTTCGCGGATCTCGTCAATTAAGCCTGTTACGTGTGCAAATACTTCTTTACCGCCTGCATCCGGGGTAATAAAGCCGAAGCCTTTTGAAGTATTAAAAAATTTTACTGTTCCTGTTGCCATGATATTTTTTAAAATGTTAAGCGTGCAAGATACAGTTATTTTTGTTTGGTAGGAGCAGTAACATAAAGATTACTAATTTTTTGTGCTATTTAAGTCGTTTTTTTATCAAATAATTAATAAAACTCCCTTATTTCGTCCATTTGCGGCAGCGCGTATTCCTATATACAAGCTAAGTTTTGGCTGCTATTTCCAAATACAGTATATACACGAAATGACAAAATCGAACAACATCTGTTCGATTTTGATGCAATTTAATTTTTCAAATAATTTATATTTACCTATATATCAATTAATTACTTATTTGGTGTAACCTTTGCAGCCCTCAAGGCGTCATATAAGATATAAACCACAGCATCATGAAAAAATTTCTTACCTTTTTATTGGCAGCGGCGCTAAGCACAGCCGCGTCTGCACAAACGGACGACGCGCCGTATTTAACAAAATCATTTACCGGCACATCTGTTCAAAATGTTTTAGCACGCACCTCAGGCGGTAGCATAACCGTTAACGGCACTGCAGGCGGCGAGGCCCGTGTTGAAGTTTACATTAAAGGACAAAACAATAAAGAGCTTAGCAAAGCGCAGATTGCAGAGCGCCTTAAGGAGGATTATATATTTGATGTTTCGGCTGCTAATGGCAAGATAAGCGCTACTGCAAGTCAGAAAAGTAAACTGTTTAACTGGAAAAACGGTTTAAGTATTTCGTTTAAAATATTTGTGCCTAAAAACGTATCAACCGACCTGAATACCAGCGGTGGCAGTATAGTTATGGCCGATCTGAATGGCAACCACAATTTTTCAACCAGTGGCGGCAGCTTAAAGCTTGATCAGCTAACAGGCAATATTAACGGTAACACAAGCGGCGGAAGCATTACTATAGCTAACTCAAAAAGCCAGATAAAACTAGAGACCAGCGGCGGCAGCATTAAAGCGCAAAATTGCAGCGGCAACATCAGTCTGGAAACTTCAGGCGGATCATTAAGTCTTACCGATCTGACCGGCACCATTGAGGCTAACACCAGCGGCGGCTCTGTAAGTGCCAACAACATTACCGGCGAACTGAAAACGCATACCAGCGGCGGTAGCATGGGCCTGCAAAATATATCAGGCAGTTTAGATGCCTCAACGAGTGGCGGCAGTATGAACGTGACGCTTACTAAGGTGGGTAAATATCTTACTTTAGATAACTCAGGCGGAAGCATTAAACTAAATATGCCTAACCAGGGCCTTAACCTTAAGTTGCGTGCGCAACGTATTAAAATAAACCAGCTTACCAACTTTAACGGCAGCAAAGACGATGATAAAGTTGACGGTACCGTTAACGGAGGTGGTGCACCGGTAAAGGTGAGTACAAGCGGTAGTATTACGGTTAATTTTGGGTAAAAAGTTAATATCTCACCACAGAATTGGCAAGCTTACTCATGTTGCCCTGAAAATAAGTATTTTACATTAAATGAAAAAGCCGGTGTAATGCCGGCTTTTTTTGTTGTCAAACTTATATTATTAAGCAATAAAAAATCTTATTAAAAAAATTTGTCAAAATTTGACTTTTATATAAATTAGCGGGAAAATCCTATAATAACCTATTATGATTAAACCAGTACCCATTAAAGCAATCGCTCTGATCTTGCTATTTTTGTTGCCCATAGTTAGCTGTAAAAAAAGCAACAGCAATGAGGACGAAACACCCGAAATTATCCATCTAAATCCCGGCACAATGGGTTACGCCCCATTTGAAGTTGTGCAAATTCCGTTGCAGGAAGTAGCTATTGCACAGCAGGAAATTAATACAACCATTAACGGGAAGCCGCTAAAAATTGCTATTATAGATAACAACGCCCACTTTATTATGCCTGAACTTGATGAAGGGCAGTATACCGTAAAATTTAAGGCCACCCGCGATTTTGAGTTTTCGATATTTGTCAGAAAGGCTTCGGATCAACTTACAGCGGAAGAATACCATACTCAATACGCTCAAGGATTTGTTAATGTAATGTATGGCATTGAACAAAGATCGAAAGACGCATCGTTAGGCACTGCAGAAAAGGCCGCTTTAACCGCCGACAAGCAACGTTTTGCAGCGCTGTTCGATGAATATGAAAAAGCGTATGCCACGCTTAACGCTGATGAAAAAATGGCATTTGCACATACTATGGCAGGCAATTACTCCTGGGTATCTTTTCTTGTCAACTCTACACAAGGCATTACTAAAAACACTGTTAAAATTCAGGAACTGACCAAGGCTCCAATGGCGACAGATATTTTTGATTATGAAGCCCAGCAACAATATGCTATAACAAAGTGGCTTCAATCATCGCGAATATTAAGAGACAATATAACAAAACTTAGCGCCATGATATTGTTGGTACCCGTAACCGGTGCTATCCCAATTATTGGCACATTAGGTACAGGCATTGCTATAGGTTATCTGATTACTGAAGTTGCAGCATCCCTGAGTATAAACCTGGCCGACCTTTCAGCCCTTCTGGATATTACTTTTGCCCCTTATGACGACCTTACTTTAGATGACGCTGCATCAAAGGTATATGACCACGCGGAGGAACGTGTGCTAAGCGTACAGGCGCGTTTCAGAAACCTTTTGTCGTCTGACCAATCGGGTAGTGAAATTACAGGCACGCTTAAAAATTTCCTCACAGATCTGCTTGATTTCAGAAGCACTGTAACGAAAATTCTGGATAAGATGCCCGCCCGTTTTAAACCTACGGTACTTATCGCTTCGCTTAAAAGTAGCACAAACGCTGTAAAACGCCAGGTTAACGGTGCCTACCTAAGCATCACTAACATCAGCAATTCGCAGGTAAAAGTAGCTTTCTCTAAGCTTACCGACGGTACTTTCAAGATATTACCTACTGTAACCGGCACAACAGACCAACAGGTTAGTTTTGATGTTACCTACAGCAATCCTAATTTTAGTAGTAAGCAAATCAAAAAAACCATTTCAACTACCGTAAAATATGCAATTGACTCTACCAACCATTACAAACAATTGGTGTTGGGCAATTGGAGAGTTACCAATGTAGAAAGTGGTGAGGCTTATGACATGGTGGTACTAGCCGATGGTAAAGCGCAGTACCTGCATCAGGGCGCAACTTACAATGCAACATGGCAGATTAGCAAAGTAGGGAAGAAATATTATTTCAGGGAGTTTAATTTCTGGCATCCGGGATATAACCAGTTCAGGGTATTTAATGCAGGCTTTGCAGACGAAGGCTTAAGGACACCGCTTACAGGCTTTATGCACTATAATGATCTTGGCGGCGGCAAGGGGCCTGGGCCTGCTATCCGTTATCAAAAGAAGTAGATTGTTTAACTCGTTTAAGTCAAATAAAAGGGCTGTTTCAAATGAGACAGCCCTTTTGTTTTAGCGATGCAGGGAACGGGTGATTGAAAATTCCGATGCGCTGCCCAGGAACATTTCCAACTTCGACCAGTGAGGGAACAGCCACTGCAGCAAATTACCGGGGCAAGCCAAGCGCGTTGGACTTACCAGGCGATAAATAATTATGCGCTTCCTATCGTGTAGGAATTGCTTCGTACCTCGCAATGACGAGCGGGAAAACTTACCAACTACTGTCCGCCCACCGTCGCGCCCACAACCGCCGCTTTTGTAACAGAAGTTTTGTCAAACAGCAAAGGAATATCCGGGTTAGTTGTAGTATTTATCCAGCTATCCGTATCAGCTACGCCCCATACGGTAACACCGTAACGCTGCGCGGCGGGTACGTTTGCTATGTAAGATTGGATAACATATTTATACATATCGGCCTGGGCCGCTAAAGTGGTTGCATCAGCAGTAAACGAGCTTGATTTTGAGGTATTAGCCGCGACATCCATCTCAGAGATCTTGATCTTTAAACCTGTTGATGCCAGCTTCTGAAACGAGTAGTCGATATTGCTTTTATTGCTGTTTATGCTGATGTGCATTTGGGTACCTATACCGTCTACAAGGGCAGCACCATCCTTATTGATAAAGTTAACCAAGGCCACCAATGAGTCGGTTTTGGTGCGCGAATAATCCAGGTTGTAATCATTAATAAACCTTAGAACACTCGCGTTGGCCTGCTTGGCGTACTTAAATGCCTTTAACACATAATTATCCTGATCGTATTTTACACCTAAATACTTCCCGTAAAAAAACTGACTGCCGCCCGCGCTTGTGTTGGCATCTGTACGCATAGCAGCATTTCCGTCGGCAATAACTTCGTTCACCACATCCCATGCATTTATTTTACCGGCGTAATGCGTTATGCTGGTGGTTATATAGCGCTTCATTTCGTTATCAATTACGGCGGCGGCCTGCGCCGCAGTAGCAGGCGCTCCCCCTACTCCCGGCGTTCCCTGCGTTGGGTCGCTGGCGGTAATGTTATCAATAGCGTAGGTGCCAGCGTTAGGGAAATTTAATCTTACTGTGGCCGTCGCTTCGGCAACCTGTAAAGAAAACGTGTAAGTAGCCCAGCTGGTAGTCGGTGTTATATCATAGGCCAGGTAATTGACGTTTTGCACAACTACCCTTACTTTGCCGCCTGCCGCAGCGGCTTTAATGTCTATTGAGAAATTGATGGTACGTGCCGGCGGGGCTGAGGGGACACTCACTACCGGACCGATAGCCTGCACATCATACCCGTTTGTACCGGGTGTTGTAACCGTAACCTGTAAAGCCCTTGTTGATCCATTACCCGCAACTTCTGCGTAGCTTGCCACTGCCGTACCGCCTGTTAAAGTTTGCCAGTTGGTAAACGTATTGCCGGTGCCTTGCTGAAAATCGCCGTTTGAGGTGGCTAACAAGTTGGGGCCGGGCGTACCACCTACGCCGGGGGTTCCGGCAGCGGCAATAAGGCCGTTAAGATAGGTTGTATTTTGCTGGGAGTGCCACACTAAGGTATGACCAAAAACCTGCAAGCCGTTGGCAGCGCAAATGTTATATAAGGCGTCGGCCGTGGTATAATCGTAGCTGCCGTCGCTTTTAACTATGGAGGCTTCTTTTAGCTCGTTACCAAAAGTAACCATGTTGCCATGTCTTTTTACTGTATTGCGATAATCGGCATTGTTGTTCATCAACCCATATGTTACCGCGAAACCCATATTTGTAAACTTTGAAGCCGTTAAAACTTTAAGCACGCCTGCGGTATCTGTATAACCAGGGATGAGTGTGGTTGTTGTGCCCGGAGGCGTTGGCGTTGGATTATCGGTTTTCCCTTTTTTGCAAGAGGTAATAACTACTACAGCCGCGGCAACGCAGCACATTTTTAGTACAGAATTGTTCATTCAGGTAAATTTTCTTTTAGGCCGGATAACCGGGCTTATGTTTATAATCGGTGGCTAAATGTAATCAGTATGTT
>CBFGNU010000143.1:0-10184 GCA_965650195.1 uncultured Mucilaginibacter sp.
AGCCTCCCCCTTTATACTATTAACTATGATCTATCAACCATGAACTAATCTACATTATCATGCAGAAATGAGTTGTTGTTTCTAATGCCTGTCCTACCTTCATCATCCGGAAGCAATGAGAACCTTGATACCTGTGTCTCATTAGAAGCAGGTGGCTCTTGTAAAGCTATTTCCTTGCGTTTGTAGGCCGGTACATTTTCCATTTCCTGGATGTTACCGCTGCGCAGTTTCATGCTCAGGTCCTTAAGGCGCATAATCCGCTCGCGCGATTTACGCAGTTGTTCTTCAATAGATTCGTCGGTTTTGTTGTCGTCGGCCCCTTTTAGTGCTACGGGTGCTATTTCTTCCTGTACCTGTTCTTCTTCCTCTTCCTCAATATCTTCAATCTGCATATCTAACAACGCAGTTGGTTCTGACAGTTTAAAAGTGAACTCAGGCACATCGCTTTCAGCAGCCTGCGCTATGGGTTCTTCTTCTTGTAGATTGTATTTTACTACATCTGTATCTTCCTCTGTTGCTGCTGTTGCCTGCGGTTTGGCAAAAAGGTCAAACAGACCTGTTTGTGGCTGCTCCTCTTTTTGATTCTTTAAGTACAGCGCAGTTGCAGGGGCTTCAGTAACCGGGGTTATAAACTCGTTAACAGGTCTAACCAAGGGCGCATCAGGCACCAGCATAGATACTACTTTTTTGCTGTTGTGCTCTTTCTCACGTTCATCCTTAGTTTGGAAACCGGTAGCAATTATAGTTACAGATAGCTTATCACCCAAACTCTCATCGCGACAGTTACCCCAGATCAGATCTGCAGATAAACCTGCTTCCTCCTGTATATAATCGGTAATAATGCTCACCTCGTCCATGGTTACTTCTTTTTCACCCGAACTGATGTTAAGCAATATATACCGTGCTCCTTCTATCTCATTATCCTTTAATAACGGCGATGCCAACGCGCCTTCAACTGCTTTAAGCGCACGGTTTTCCCCTTCAGCAGCGCAGCTGCCCATTATAGATACGCCGCTGTCTTTCATTACAGTGCGCACATCTTTAAAGTCGACGTTTATATAGCCGGGCAGTGTGATTATCTCCGCAATGCCTTTAGCAGCCGTTGTTAATATATTATCAGCCTGTGCAAAGGCAGAACCTAATGTAAGGTTACCAAATATCTGGCGCAGCCTGTCGTTTGATATTACCAGGTAAGAGTCTACATATTTTTTAAACTCTTCCATACCTTCTTCGGCCTGCATACGACGACGCTTGCCTTCAAAAGAAAATGGGGTGGTTATAATACCAACCGTTAAAATATCCAGTTCGCGGGCGGCTTTGGCAATAATAGGGCTTGCACCTGTACCGGTACCTCCACCCATCCCGGCGGTTATAAAAAGCATGCGGGTATTAGTGCCCAGCATTTGCTTTATATCATCAATATTCTCAATAGCCGAGTTTTTGCCAACTTCGGGAATAGAGCCTGCGCCCATACCTTCGGTTAAACTTGCACCCAATTGCACCTTGTTTGGGATGGGGCTTAGCTCAAGCGCCTGTGCATCGGTATTACATATAATAAAGTCGACACCCGTGATGCCTTGCTTGTACATGTGGTTAACCGCGTTGCCACCACCACCGCCAACACCAATAACTTTGATGATTGACGATTTTTCTTTTAACATCTCAAATTGCATAATCCTTGTTTTTCAGCTACTTGGTATTTGACGATCTATTAGATTAAACCATTGTAATAATATAACTTTTTCCACAAGCTTTTTCCACAATTGTCTATAATGTGGAAAAGTTAAACGCTTGTTGAAAATTACCCTATTTCAAAAAGTCTTCGTCCTTTATATCATCTTTAATAAACTTCTTTCCGCTCTCTAATATCTTTCCCAACAAACCAAACTTGCGGTCATCGGTATATTTTTGTTTTTCTGTACGTGCCTCAACCTGCGGAGCAGTTAAGCCGTCGTATTCCATTTTTTGGATACCTTTTATCAACAGACCTATGCCGGTCGCAAACGTCGGACTTTGCATTTCCTCATAAACATTTTTAGGCAGCATCTCATTTTTTGCCAAATGCTCATTAGGGTATCCAACGCGGCAATCTAACCCGGTAACAAATTCAACTAACTGTGGTAAATGCTTTAATTGTGCGCCACCGCCGGTTATTACAATACCTGCTATCAGTTTCTTTTCGTAACCGGATGATTTTATCTCGTAGTATACATGCTCAACAATCTCTTCCATACGCGCCTGGATAACAAACGCAAGGTTTTTAACCGAGATCTCCTTTGGTTCGCGGCCGCGCAAGCCCGGCACGCATACAATCTCATTCTCGCGGTTTTCTTCGGCTAATGCAGAACCGAAACGTACTTTAAGCTGCTCTGCTATGTTGCGCATTACTGAGCAGCCTTCGCGGATATCTTCTGTAACGCTGTTACCACCGAAAGGTATTACCGCGGTATGGCGAATGATGCCCTCGTGAAAGATGGCAACATCGGTAGTACCACCACCAATATCCACCAATACTACACCTGCTTCTTTTTCTTCGTCGCTTAAAACTGATTCTGATGAAGCCAGTGGCTCCAGTATCAGTTCCTGACTTTCTAAATGCGCTTTGTTAACGCATTTAACTATGTTTTTTATTGCTGTGACCTGGCCCGCTATGATGTGAAAATTGGCCTCTAAACGTACTCCTGACATGCCAATAGGATCTTTTATCCCCGGCTCACCATCTACAGTAAACTCCTGCGGCAATACATGGATGATCTCCTCGCCCGGAGGCATTACCAGGTTGTACATGTCTTCAATCAATTTATCAATGTCCTTGCGGCCAATTTCTGATTGAAGATCGCGACGGGTAATTAGGCCCCTGTGCTGCAAGCTTTTTATGTGCTGCCCTGCAATGCCCACGTTTACCACACGTATCTCTACGTTTGATTGCGTGCCTGCAATATCAACCGCTTGTGCAATGCCCTGTACCGTTTTGTCAATGTTGGATACCACACCGCGCGTTACCCCGGCCGATTCGGCTTTGCCGACACCCAACACTTCAATTTTACCGTTCTTGCTTCGGCGACCAACTATTGCGCATATTTTGGTAGTCCCGATGTCTAACCCTACTACAATGGGCGAACTTTTTTCCTGAGTTGAACTTTTATCCATATTAATGCATTATTTGAGATGTATCTTTTTTTAATGTAGCCGAATCTGTAACTACAGGTGTTACTGCATTTAATGAATCGGCCTTTGTGTTTTTTATACCAATTACCTGGTTGGTGTATTTTATGTTGATTGTTTTATAAGCCGCCCAACCTACTTTCGGTAAAGCCTGTTTATAAAAACCCAGCAGGTTTTTAAATTTTACATCTAACGAGTCGGCGTTGCCTAACAAGATCCGCTGACTGCCCACACGGGGTATCAGCTCAATTTCCTGGTCGGCGTTAACATATAACTGCGCTATCTGCGCGTCCCAAAGCGGATCGCTGTGGATATAGCTAACAGTTTTAAAAACATCACGAGCCAGTTGTGTATGCAACGTATCTACCCGGCCACCAAATGGTTCTTCAATAAATCCGTTAACAGCCAGTACACGGGCAGTAAAGTTGGGCGATAAAGGCAGTTTTAAACCATGCTGATCAATGTAGAAGTCCTGATCAAAACGGTTCAGCATGCGCGCAATTGGCTGGCGCTGACTGATCTCTATCATCAAGGTGCCGTCCATATCGCTGTAAACCTTGGCATATTCGACAAACGGATTGGCCTTAAGCGTGTTTTCCAGATCATGTGTATCAATATGATCCATCCTGATGCCCACAAGCTGGTAGTTACCCAACTGCAAAATATGGTCTACCTCCTCTTTATCAATAAACAACTGGCTACCCGGAATGTAAACCTTTACCGCTTTACAAACCACACCGGCTTTCTTTATTTCAATAAAACTCATCAGCACAACCAGGCCACCCAGGCTAAGCAGCCAGGAAAATCCTATAAAAATTTTGCGCCAAAGTCTTTTATTCCACATGCTGTAACGCTTGTTTTAATGGTTGCACCATTGTATCTATATCGCCCGCTCCAACTGTAAGCAGCAGTTCGGGTTGTTCTTTTCTTACTTTATCAACAGCTTCCTGCATACTGTACTTATGCTTATTCGGGCTTTGCATGCGCTGCATAATCATATCCGAGTTTACGCCCTCAATTGGCAGCTCACGCGCAGGATAAATGTCCAGCATTAACAGCTCGTCGCTCATATCTAAAGCTTGGGCAAAGCCATCAGCAAAATCGCGCGTGCGGGTATATAAATGCGGTTGAAAAATTGTTGTGAGTTTTTTATTTGGATACAGACGTTTTACTGATGAAATAGCTGCTCTCAACTCTTCAGGATGATGCGCGTAATCGTCAATAAAAATATGCTGATCGCTTTTTAATATATATTCAAACCTGCGTTTAACACCGCGGAATGTTTCTAAAGCCTGCTTAATACTTTCGGCACTTACACCAACCAGCAGCGCCGCTTCAATGGCCGCTGTTGCATTGGCTATGTTATGCAAACCGGCAATACCCAGTTTAATATTTGTTATGCTTATAGCCGCGTTGTTAAAGTCAAAATAAAAGTCGCCACCCTCAACACGTATATTAACCGCACGTGCATCGGCGTTACTATCTATACTGTAGGTTAGTCCGCCGTTAAGCGGCAAGCCTTTATAATGTATTAGTGTACCACCCTGCTTTAATTGCGAAGCGAACAACCGGAACGATTCTGTTAGCTGCGCATGATCGCCGTAAATATCCAGGTGATCCGCATCCATTGATGTTATAATGGCGATATCCGGATGCAGAGTTAGGAATGATCTGTCGTACTCATCCGCCTCAACCACAACAATATCGTTATCGCCAAACAGCACGTTAGTTTGATAATTGGATGATATCCCGCCTAAAAATGCAGAGCAATCTTTGCCTGAATCTTTAAGGATATGCGCCACCATGCTTGATGTAGTGGTTTTACCATGCGTACCCGCAACGGCTATGGTGTATTTACCCTTGCTGATAAGCCCCAGCACCTGCGACCTCTTATATAGGGTAAAGCCCTTATTTTTAAAGAAGTTAAGTATAACCGAATCCTTTGGTATAGCGGGAGTGTAAATTATCAGTGTCCCTTCGTCAAAATCGCGGAAGCTTTTAGGGATACACTCGCTATTATCATCGAACGTTGCCTGTATACCTTCGTTATGCAACTCGTTGGTCAAGTCAGTCGGTGTTTTATCATATCCATACACAATACAACCCAATTTATGGAAGTAGCGGGCAAGGCCACTCATGCCTATGCCGCCTATGCCTACCAAATACACTCTTTGTACGTTTTGTAGTTCCATGTTTTTAAAAAAGCCCTCCTCCTTTTAAAGAGGAGAGCTGGGATTAATTGTTAATTGTTATTTGGATAACCTCTTTTGCGATAACTTCATCAGCATTTGGCATAGCCAGTTTACCAATGTTATCGCTTAATATTTTTTGTTCGTTCTTATCATTTAAAAGCGCAATTGCCTTATCAACCAGTTTGGCTTCCGCATCTCTGTCGGCAATAAATACCGCCGCACGCTCCTGCACCAAAGCCAGTGCGTTTTTGGTCTGATGATCCTCGGCCACATTAGGCGAAGGCACCAGTATAACCGGTTTTTTTATTATACACAGCTCGGCTATTGTGCCTGCTCCGGCGCGTGATATTATTACGTCTGCCGCGGCGTAGGCCAGGTCCATCCTGTTTAAAAACTCGTTAATGCGCACATTCGGGTGATAATTCTCGCCCAGTTCAGCAATAAGGTCTTTATAATAAAATTTGCCCGTTTGCCATATCACTTGCACATCGGCCGTTATTAAGTGCTCTAGCCCAGCCTTTATGCTGTTGTTTAAAGTACGTGCGCCCAAGCTACCACCTGTAACCAAAATGGTTTTTTTTGATGCCGATAGCTTAAAGTTTTCAAGTGCTTCTTTCCGTTTACCGTCTATAGCAACCGACTCCTGCCGTATAGGATTACCAGTTTTGATAATATCCGCACCAGGGAAAAACTTATCCATGTCATCAAATGCCACGCATATTTTGCGGGCTTTTTTACCCAGCCATTTATTGGTGATGCCTGCATAGGAGTTTTGTTCCTGTATTAAATAAGGAACTCCCCTAAGTGAAGCGGCATACAATAAAGGCCCCGAAGCGTATCCGCCCACACCTACACAGGCATTGGGCTTAAAGTCTTTTATAATTTGTAGTGCCTTGCGCACGCTGTTGATCAGTTTTACCGGGAACATCAAGTTTTTGATTATTGAACCCCGTTGTATCCCTTGTATTTCTAACCCAATAATGCGATAACCTGCGGCGGGCACCTTCTCCATTTCCATACGGCCACTGGCACCAACAAATAGTATCTCGGTTTTAGGATCCAGTTTTTTCAAAGCATTGGCAATAGCAATAGCCGGGAAGATATGCCCCCCCGTACCGCCGCCGCTAATGATGATCCTTTTTCCTTTTAGTGATTCCACCGATCTATTATTTATTGATTACACCGATTACTGAATGATTTCACCGTTTAATTTTATTCTCTCATTAATTCTTAAATCCGAAATCGAAAATTCGAAATCCGAAATCAAGCTATCTCTCCCACTATCACTTTATTCCCCATTTTATTCTCCTGCTCCGCGCCCTTTGGCTCGTCAATATCTCTGCTTACCGATAATATTATACCGAACGCAATACTGGTAAACAACATTGACGTCCCACCCATACTTACAAATGGCAAGGGCACACCCGTTACCGGGCCTAACCCAACCGCCACTGCCATATTAGCAAAGGCCTGTATAGTAAGGCTAAAACTTAGGCCCGCTGCCAGTAAGGCACCAAACGCTTTTGGCGCCCGGGTTACTATTTTTATACAGCGATATAACAGAAACAGGTAAATGCCAACCAGCACAATGCCGCCAAACATGCCATACTCTTCTACTATAATTGCATAGATCTCATCAGAGTAAGCCTCTGGCAGATAGTTAACCTCGGTACTTTTACCGGGCCCTTTGCCAAGAAAGCCGCCACTTGCAATGGCTATTTTAGCATGGTCTGCCTGGAATGATTTATCAGGATCAGCCAACTCGGGGTGCATATAAGTTTTGATACGCGACATGTAGGTATGCCGACGAGGGCCTAATAGCACAACGCCCGCAAGCAAAACAGCGCCTGCCATGCATACAACAGCTATCTGTTTTATACTGATACGGCCGATGATCAACAATAATATACTTACCCCAAACAGCATTAAAGCCGTTGAAAGATTAGCCAGGGCGATTAATATAAACACCAAACAAACTGATCCCATAATAGGAATAAAAGAGTTTCTAACGTCTTTTATATTCTCTTGCTTGCGCGATAGTAACCGTGCCAGATAAGTGATCAAAGCCAATTTGGCCATATCCGATGTTTGGAAGCTTAAGCCTGTACCGGGGATTGCTATCCAGCGGCTGGCCTCATTCAATCGGCTACCAAACAAAAGCGTATACAGCAGCAGCGGTATGGTTATGTACATAAGCAGTTTACTTATACCCGCATAATAACGGTAGTCTAACTTGTGCGAAATGTACATCAGCAACAAACCGGCTATCATAATAGCCAGGTGCTTTATTAATATAGACTCGGCACCAACACCACGCTTATAAGCCAATGAACCAATAGCGCTGTAAACGGATAACAATGATATAAGCGAAAGCAATATGACTATTAGCCATATCCAGCGATCTCCTTTTAAGTTATTTACTATTTGGTTCATTCCCTTTGTTACTCGTTAGTTATGTGCAGATATGCTAATGTGCAGATGTGCACATAATTTTTTTAATGTGTTGATGAAATAATCTTTCCTAATACTTTTATAATAGATTGTATATCATTATGCAGGCTCACTTCGTATGGGTAACTGTCTGAATACTTACATAAAGACAACCAATATTCCGTTTCCTCTGCTTCCTTATATGCTATTTTACATTTATGTCTAAAATCAATCTTGCTTTCTGCACCTTGCGCTTCCCTTACGTTGGCTCCTATTGATGTACCACACCTGAACAGTTGATTCGCCATATTAAACTTTCTTTTTGATTCCAGCTCCTCCGAAAAACGGATAACTTTAAGAGAAAAATCAAATGTTAAATCAACAATCAGGTTAGGCTTATCTTTCATTTACATTATAACGTCATAAATCTGCATATTTTCCTATCAAACACCTGCACATCCTCGCATCTGCATATCTGCACATCTTCTCATCTGCACATCTACAACTCCTTCACCGCTTCTTTAAACTGCCTGCCTCTATCTTCGTAATTTTTAAATAAGTCAAAGCTTGCACATGCCGGCGATAGTAGTACGGTATCGCCTTTTGTTGAAAGATGATAAGCTACGGTAGCTGCCTCTTGCGCCGAATTGGTATTAACTATCACATCTACATCATCCTCAAAGGCGTCGTGGATGCGTTGATTGTCTTTGCCTAAGCATACAATTGCCTTTACTTTTTGCTTCACCAGGTCGCGCAGCATGCTGTAATCATTTCCTTTATCAACACCGCCTAAAATAAGTACCACATCGCTGGTCATACTCTCTAAAGCATACCATGTAGAATTAACATTGGTGGCTTTTGAGTCGTTAATAAAGCTGATGCCCGATATTTTGGCAACAAACTCCAGCCTGTGCTCAATGTTTTTGAATTGCGCCATACTCTCGCGTATCGAGTCGTTGCGCAGATCAAGCACGCGGGCAACAATACCTGATGCCATAGAGTTATAAATGTTGTGCTTGCCTTGCAGGGCCAGTTCTGTAATGGTCATCTCAAAAGGTTGTTGATTGGTTTGTATAATAATTTTGTCGCCATCGAGATATGCTCCCGGCGTAACTTTTTTTTTAATAGAAAACGGCAGCATCTGCGCTTTGAAGGCTTTCCCATCCATGCCCTTCAGCGTTTCCTCGTCGTCAGCACAATAAATAAAAACATCATTGGCTGTCTGATTCTGCGTGATGCGGAATTTTGACGCGGCGTAATTTTCCAACTTATAATCGTACCTGTCCAAATGGTCGGGTGTTATGTTCAACAGCACCGCTATATCTGTTTTAAACTGATACATATCATCCAGCATGAAGCTGCTTAATTCCAGCACATAGGTGTCAAACTTCTCTGTTGCTACCTGGTAGGCGAAGCTTTTGCCGATGTTGCCTGCCAGACCTACATTTAATCCTGCGTTTTTCAGAATGAAATAAGTAAGACTGGTGGTAGTAGTTTTGCCATTTGAACCGGTAATACCTATTATTTGGGCATGGGTATATCTACCGGCAAACTCTATTTCGGAGATAACCGGTATCCCGTGCTCTTTTATCTTCTTGATGATAGGCGCTTTATCCGGTATCCCCGGGCTTTTTATTACCTCATCGGCTTTTAGTATCTCTGCCTCGGTATGCTGGTTCTCTTCAAACAGGATGTTCCAGCTCTGCAGTTGTTCTTTATAATGCGGTGCTATAGCGCCAAAATCAGACACAAAAACATCATAGCCCTGCTGTTGCGCAAGGTATGCAGCACCTACCCCGCTTTCGCCGGCACCAAGGATTGCTATGTTTTTGTTTTCGTTCATCCTTTTAGTTCATGGATCATGGTTCTTAGATCATGGTCCTTTGTTTTGTTATCTTATACTTTCTTCCTCCATGAACCATCAACAATGATCCATGAACTCGCATTAGCGAAGTTTCAGCGTTATTACCGTTATTATTGCCAGCATTATCCCGATGATCCAAAACCGCGTTACGATCTTTGATTCATGAAATCCCTTTTTCTGGTAGTGATGGTGCAGCGGTGACATCAGGAATATCCTTCTGCCTTCACCAAAACGCTTACGCGTGTATTTAAACCACCCTACCTGCATTACCACCGACAGATTCTCTATTAGAAATATACCCGCCAGCACCGGCAGCAATAGTTCCTTACGTATCAAAAGGGCAAAAACCGCTATAATACCACCTATAGTTAAGCTGCCTGTATCGCCCATAAAAACCTGGGCGGGGTACGCGTTATACCATAAAAAGCCTACACAGGCACCAACAAAGGCACCCGCAAAAATTACCAGCTCGCCTGTATGTGGGATGTACATAATATTCAGATAGTCTGATATCAACACGTTACCCGAAACAT
>CBFGNU010000144.1:0-10174 GCA_965650195.1 uncultured Mucilaginibacter sp.
CCATATAGCCCAAAACAAAACCCACCAAGGCGGTAATGGCCATTGCCGTAAGTTTTGACATCCGAACATCGGAGAACAGAATAGTGAATCGAACCGGATCAGTATTTTGCATCAGTACTACAGTTAGCAGTATTGTGATAAAGATGATAAGCATTGTGGTTATACGCATGGCGGCTTGTGGTTTATTGTTTATCCAATATCCGATTTTTATTAATGGAAAGGAAATGCAATTTGATATTGTGTGACATTAAAAAAGATCATCCTATCCAAGCCACGACTTACCCAAAGCAACTAATCCATAATTACACCTCCATGCCATTGAGGTAGCTGAGAATGATTTGAAGACGGGTTGTGTTGCTTCCTCCAAAAAATCGCTGACGCCAGGACAGGCTATTAAGAAAAATCCTATCAAAAATGACATGTAAAATTTTGCACAGCAACACACCGCGATTTTTCGCTAAATATGAAAAACGTCGTTTTGGTACACTAACTCACTCGCAACAGTATCAAATTTCCAAATGTAATTTAATTATTTATTTAAAATTAGTTATTATTCTCATTATTAATAAGTTATATCATAATATTAAGCAATTAAATCCAATTACTAAATTATTTAGTTTTTAATTCTTTAACTTAAATACCTTTATCTACAGTCATAGTTTCAATTATAGTTTTATATATATTGATTATTAAGGTTTTATAATTATAAAAATATTACAAAATACTGATGAATAAATACAAAATTTCGGCTTAAATACAGCTGAATATGCCCTTTCGATGTCATTGACCTACACAGCTATTTCATTACACAAATCGCCTTTTAAAATTTGCCCTGTAACGCGTTATATTTTTGGAAATGTATATGCAGATGATGGATTTACAGCGTGGCTTACATCGCTTTAAAATACATTTGGGAGTATTAGGATTTTGCCCCCTACCCTGCTATATGTTTACAAACTGAGAAAAACAGGAGGGGTAAATCAGCGTTGCTGACGGCTGTTGATGTGCTTGCGTGCTACCGGAAACAGAAAGATAGTAGACAAAATAATGGCCGCTCCTACCCAAAATCCGGCAGTCATTTTATCACTATCGCCAAAAAAAAGAAAGGACATTAAGATGCCATAGACGGGTTCGAGGTTGGTAATAAGCGCTACGCGAAAGGCAGAAAGTTCACGCATTACCGACACGCCGGCGACGTAGGCCAGGGATGTACAAACCGTTCCCAACAACAATAAATATCCGATATCGGCGCGGTGCAGTAGCATGTATTTATCAAAACCACCGGTAAAAACAAGGTATAGCGTTGTCCAGAAAAAGGCACCTATCAACTCGTAAAAAGCAATTACAGGAGCCTGGTATTTTTTGATCTGTATAGAGTTGGCAATGGAAAACAGTGATGCAAACAAGGCGCTGCACAGGCCGGCTATTATACCCTTAGTGTATCGTACCTCAAATTTGAAAATTATGATTATGCCGGTTATTATTAAAATCCCCGCAACTATCTCCAGCTTTGAAATTTGCTTTTTGCTGATGAGTGGATCAAGTATTGCTGTAAATAAAGTGATAGATGACAGGCATACCAGCGCCACAGGAACGTTGGCTAACTTAATAGAAGCAAAGAATAAGATCCAGTGAGCGCCCACCATTGCACCTATAAAGGCCAGTTGCAGAAAACTTTTTCGGGTTATTTTAAACGCCGTTTTATTGAATTTAAAATACAGGAACAAGGAAACGGCTGCTATAAGCACCCTATACCAAACCAGCTGTACCGCCGAAATGGAAATCAAAGCGCCTAAAATGCTTGTAAAGCCCCATATAAAAACAGTAAAATGGAGAATAAGGAGATTGTTATTAACCGCAGAATTTAATGATTCTGTACGTTTCATTATTTAGGTGCCTTATAAAGCAGGTAAAGCCCCAACAGGCCGAAAAAGCAATTGGGTATAAGTGTTGCTATAAACGGTTCAAGACCGCCCTTAATAGCGAATACCAGCGAGAATTTATCAACCACTATGTAAGCAAAGCAAAGAAACAAGCCTATCCCCAACGGCATGCCAATACCTCCTCTTACCCGCCGCGATGAAATAGACACCCCAATTGCAGTAAGAACAAAGGATGCGAACGGATAAACAAAGCGACGATATTTCTCAAAAAGCATATCCTTCAAGTCACCTGAGCCTCTTATTTTTTCCTGGTCTATCCGTTTATTCAATTCGGATAAGGCCATAGCAGAATACATGTTACTTATTACTTCAAAATCCGATGGTTGCATTTTAAGCACTGTATCCTTGTTAAGATTGTTTACTAATTTCTCCTTCAGGCCGTTTATGTAACGCACAGAATAATCGCGCATGCTCCATACATTTTTCACAGAATCATAGACAATTGTATTAGCAACTATCCTTTCCTTCATAAAATCACCATCAAATTTTTCCAGAACAAACTGGTAGCCTGTTTTTGAATATTTATCAAACGATTGCACGTAAACATAAGTGCTTTTGTCCAACTGCAGGTGCACTTCGTTCTTCACATTGTACTCTCCGTTAAATCCGTTCTCATTTTCAAAAGTCACCTTTATCTGGTTAGTATAGGGTATAATATAAACTTTGCCGATAAGCGAAACGATGAAGATTAGAGTAGCCGTAATTATGTAAGGCCTTAAAAAACGCATAAAGCTTGCCTTACTGCTCAATATCGGTACAATCTCTGTTTGGTTAGCCATTTTAGCCGTGAAGAATATCACTGCCAAAAAGGTTATCAATGGCGATAGCATGTCTACGAAGAAAGGGATGAACCCCATATAGTACCTGGCTATCTCAAAAAACGATTTGTTGTGGGTTAAAAAATTATCAAGGTGTTCTGATACATCAAACACCACAGATATGGTTATAACTATAACCAGCGTAAAAACGAACGTGCCCAGGTACTTTTTTATAATGTACCGGTCAAGTATCTTAAGGTGTCTGTATAAAAATGCCTTCATTTAAAGCCTCTGGGCCAAGCGGTTAACCATTATATTCTTCCATGCAGTAAATTCGCCCGATATGATCTTGGCACGTGCCTCTGCCATCAACCACAAATAAAAATGCAGATTATGCAATGTAGCTATTTGTGCGCCCAGCATTTCGCCCGAGTGTATTAAATGGCGTAAATAAGCTTTGGTGTACTGCTTATCTGCAAACAGGGTGCTATCGTCCTCTATCGGCGAAAAATCATCCTTCCACTTTTCATTTTTTATGTTGATAACGCCATTCCTTGTAAAAAGCATACCGTTGCGGGCATTGCGGGTAGGCATAACACAGTCAAACATATCCACACCCAAGGCAATATTCTCTAATAAGTTAACAGGCGTACCTACGCCCATTAAATAACGTGGTTTTTGCTCCGGTAATATATTGCACACCAATTCTGTCATGGCATACATTTCTTCGGCTGGCTCACCTACTGAAAGCCCGCCTATAGCGTTGCCTTCGCGCTCAAAAGAGGCAATAACTTCGGCTGAACGTACGCGCAGATCTTTATAAACTGATCCCTGCACAATAGGAAACAACGTTTGGCTATATCCGTATTTTGGCTCAGTGCTGTCAAACCTGTCGCAACAGCGTTTAAGCCAGCGGTGGGTCATTTCAATAGACTTTTTAGCGTAGTTATAGTCGCATGGATAAGGCGTGCATTCATCAAATGCCATTATAATGTCGGCACCTATTACACGCTGTATATCCATCACATTCTCGGGCGTAAACAAATGCTTCGAGCCATCAATATGCGAGCGGAAAGTAACTCCTTCTTCTTTTATCTTACGCACCTCGCTTAACGAGTAAACCTGGTAGCCGCCGCTATCGGTCAATATCGGCCCATCCCAACCGTTAAATTTATGCAGGCCGCCTGCCCGTTCAAGCACATCCAAACCCGGCCTTAAATAAAGATGGTAGGTATTACCTAAAATTATTTTGGCTTCTATATCGTCTTTCAACTCGCGTTGGTGCACAGCTTTTACAGTACCGGCGGTACCCACAGGCATAAAAATTGGAGTTGGTATAGTTCCGTGATCTGTTGTGATCTGGCCTGCGCGGGCTTTTGATAGCGGATCTTGTGCTGTTAAATTAAATTTCATTTTGCAGGGGGCAAAGTTAATGAATAGTGAGCAGTGATTGGCGGTCAGAGATCAGGAAAGTTTAATGGAGTGGGCAGCAACCGCAAACGATTAATTAAAGTAATCACCATTCTCTGATCACTATTCAACTAAAAATTCAACTAAATTTAACAACTTTGCTGCCTCATTTAAATTCAGTGTTAGATCTTTATTTACGCGTTACTTTACTGGGTATTTTTTTGCTGACGTTCGTTATTCAGTTATATTATCTGGTAGCACATCAGCGGTCGTTAGCTACTTACCAGCCTACCGAAGCGTTGCCTGAAGCCAAATTGCCTGTGTCTGTTATTATAAGCGCCCGTAATGAAGAAAATAACCTAAAGGAAAATCTGCCCGCTATATTGCAGCAGGATTACCCGGACTTTGAAGTAATTGTTGTGAATGATTGCTCGGTGGATGATTCGGACCTGGTTTTGCAAGAGTTACAAAAACGTTATCCAAACCTTAAAGTGGTTACAAAAACCGAGCACGTGCGCTTTAAAACAGGTAAAAAGTTCGCCCTTACCCTCGGCATAAAAGCGGCGACACATGAGCATTTGTTATTTACCGACGCAGACTGCAGGCCGGCATCAAAAAACTGGATAACTTATATGGCCGCTAAGTTTGAGCACCCCCAAACACAAATCGTTTTGGGATACTCGCCTTATATTGAAACAAAAAAAATCCTAAATTCGATCATCCGCTTTGAAACCTTAAAAACAGCAATAAATTATTTGTCGGCAGCTTTAAATGGTAATGCATATATGGGCATAGGCCGCAATTTGGCTTATACCAAAACTTTATTTTTTGCGAATAAGGGCTTTGCATCGCATATGCACGTACTGTCAGGCGATGACGATCTGTTTGTCAATCAAAATGCCACCCCTGTTAATACAGCCATTGAGATCCATCCCGATGCCTTTATTTATACCCAGGCCAAAACATCATTTGGCGACTTGTACCGCCAGAAAAAGCGGCATATGGGAGTAGGGAAGCTATATCGCGCCAAACACCGCCGAATGCTAAGCACTGATGCCTTGAGCGGATTGGTATTTTATGTTGTACTTGCGGCATGCCTTATTTTAAATATAGAACCTTTATGGGTTTTTGGTGTTTTTATAATGCGATGGATAATACAGCTTATAATTTATAGTAAGATATTTAAAAAATTAGCCGCTATGCCGCAGCTTTGGTATATGCCGCTGATGGATTTTGTTTACTACATTTACATAAGTGTATTTGGCCTTATCGGTACACTCGTAAAAACCAGGCAATGGAAATAAACGCCAATTTTACCGAAAATGCAAAAAACGACTTTCACCTGGTTGTGAAAGCACGTGAAGGCAATCAGAAAGCCTACGCTGATTTAATGCATCGGTACAAAGATTCCATTTATTTTATGGTGCTTAAAATGGTGAACAATAAAGAGGACGCCATGGATCTTACTGTAGAGACCTTTGCCAAGGCATTTGAAAAGTTGGAAAAATACCAGCCTGATTATGCCTTTAGCACGTGGTTGTTTAGGGTTGCTACTAACAATTGTATAGATTTTATCCGCAAAAAGAAACTGAATACGCTTTCTATCCACGGAATGATGGATGAAGATGGCGAAGAAAAGCAACTGCAGATAAAGGCAGATGTTTTGAACCCTGAGGAAACATCCATAAAAAAACAACAAACCGAAGAATTAAAGCTGCTTATACAGAGTTTACCGCAGCGATACCGTAACTTAATAACCCTCCGTTATTTTGACGAGCTATCCTACGAGGAAATCTCTCAGCAGCTGGATCTGCCATTAGGTACCGTTAAGGCACAATTGTTCAGAGCCCGATACCTGTTAGGCAACATTATAAACCGCGTTAGCAGAGATGACATCTGAGGCTTTATTTTCTTATTTTCCTGATCTTACAACAACGCAAAAACAGCAGTTTGAAAGCTTGCCCGGGCTTTATGAATTGTGGAACAACCAGATTAACGTAATCTCGCGCAAGGATATTGATCAATTATTTGAGCGGCACGTGCTTCACTCATTAGGCATAGCTAAGGTAATGCCGTTTTTACCCGGCGAAAAGGTGCTTGATGTGGGTACCGGCGGAGGCTTTCCGGGTATACCGCTGGCCATTATGTTTCCTGAAACTCAGTTCTTTTTGGTGGATTCCATAGGTAAAAAAATAAAAGTAGTGCAGGAAGTAGCCAGTGCACTTGGGCTTAAAAATGTGCGGGCCGCGCATGTACGGGCAGAGCATGTTGACGAGAAATTTGATTTTGTAGTGTCAAGAGCCGTAACACGATTAAAAGACTTCCATCCCTGGATAAAAAACAAGTATAACAAGCAATCAAAAAACGCCCTGGCCAATGGTCTTTTATATTTAAAGGGCGGTGATCTGACCGAAGAGATAGCCGAATCTGGTTTAAACGTGCAGCAATTTTACCTGAGGGATTTTTTTATGGAAGATTTTTTTGATACCAAGCAGGTTATTTACGTTAAAACCTTATAAGGCAAACCGATCCGGGAGCGGAACCGCGACCCCCTTGGTACCGCCATCCCCGAAATCGGTTGCAATTCTTTATTTATTAATATTTGTTCCGTTAAATACATTCATTAAGCTGCCGTTTGTTCGCTTTGCTGATGATCGCGAAAAAGGATATACACATCTTTGCTGCACCGCTCGCAGAAATAAACTTTAAAAGGCAAGTAAAAAAGCACATGCTTAATAAACCAGCTTCGTTTTTCGCGATGATGAAATGATGACTGGCAGGCTGGACAGATTAATGATGATCTTTTCATTTTGTTTTCCAATTGGTAATAGCAGGATCATAAATTTTTAAACAGACGCATATTTTCTTTCTTTTTTTGAAGTCATAAAACGGTAACGGACCTTTAGGCAATGAGCACAGAAGTAAGTCTTTATCGGTATAAAAAATAGTATGTTTTTAAAAAACCAATTTAGAGGTACTTTATAGTGATAAACGGTTTTGCACTTACTGCATTTAAGCAAAGGCTTCTCATTATCCGGCATAAGTTATTGTTTATTTAGGTGTTGTTAAATAACAGTACTAAAGTATAACGCTTCAAACGCCCGAGAAATACCAATTAGTAGGTATTTTATGCTTTCTCACAAAAAAAGGCCATCTCTTTTTAGGAGACGGCCTTATTCTTATTTGCTTATTTCTATTATTAGTGACTGTGATGTCCGTCTATACCGTGAGCATGGCCGTGAGACAATTCTTCGGGTGTAGCAGGTCGAACGTTAAGGATGTTTCCTTTAAAGTGCAGCTCCTGGCCCGCCATCGGATGATTAAGATCAACAACAACTGAATCTTCGGCTACTGATACTACCTGTCCTTGAAAACGGTTGCCATTATTATCCTGCAAGGGCAAAATTGAACCTATTTCGGGTACATCGGTACCGTTAAACATTTCTTTTGGCAAATTGGCTACAGCTTCGTCGTCATACTCGCCGTAAGCATCCTCTGCTGTTAGTTTAAAATCATAGTTGTCGCCGGTTGACAATGCGCTTAAGTTCTCTTCAAACTTCGGCAGCATTTGGCCAACACCAAATAAAAAGGTTAGCGGCTGTTCCTGGGTTGCGCTTTCTACCAGGTTTTCTGTTCCGTCCTGGTCTACATACAGATCATATGTTACTGACACTACGTGTTGCGGTTCAATTTTCATTAGTATTAAATTTACAATTTTCAATACGCCCCTCGCAGTGCTAACACTTTGAAGAACAGGTTTAATTCCTCTTCATTACAAAAAGGCAGATTTATAAATAATGTTTCAGTTGCTTATTTGTTTTAATGCACCTGCTATATCATCAGCCGGCAAACCACAGGTTTTATCTTTGCACACGAAAATTTTAGTTGTGTGCCCAAACTTACCTTGCAGCAAAGGTAAACTTCCTTTTTTACCGCCCAACATAATTTTATTAGGAATGTAATTTTTTTCCATTTCGGCGCGTAAAGCTTCTGCATTATCGCCGGTTATGGCTACTTCGTACACCCCGAACACTTCATCAGTAAGCAGCATAAACCAGTTGGAGTAAGAAGAACCAAACTTAACCATGTGCGGCATAACGTTACGCAGCAACTGGGCAGATACTTCAAGATAGTGCTCGTTGTAAAGCAATAAACCCAGCTTTTTCAGGTTGCGAGCCATTACCGAGTTGGATGCCGGTATCACACTATCCATTATTTCCGACTTTCGGGCTATCAGTTGTTCGTCGTCTGCGCCGGTATAAAAGAAGATCCCATCCACTTCGTTATAATAATATAATAACGCCCTGTCTGTTAAAAGTTTGGCGTTATCAAGCCATGTCTCATTAAAAGTAACTTCATACAAGGCTATAAATGCGTTTATCACATTGGCATAGTCATCTAAAAAAGCCACATCAGGTGCTGTGCTGCCCGGTTTTTTGTAGATACGATGCAGCCTGCCCTTCTCATCCATCAGGTTTTTCGTGATGAATTTTGCGTTCTTTAACGCCAATTCCAGGTAATAATCTTCATTAAATGCCCTGTACGCATCGCAAAGTCCTTTTAACATCAACCCGTTCCACGATGCCAGGATCTTATCGTCAAGGCCCGGCCTTATGCGGTGACTGCGGGCTTCAAAAACTTTAGCTCGGGCTGCAGATATCTTATCAAGCATCTCATCAACCGGCATACCTAAGGCCTCGGCCAGATCGCTGTCTTTACCACGTTTAAATAGCACATTGGTTTCTTCTTCGGGCCAATTGCCTTCGTCGGTTACGTGGTAATAGATACAAAACACATCTGCCTTATCACCTAAAATAGCTACAATTTCATCTTTGGTAAAGGTGTAGAACTTGCCCTCCACCCCTTCGCTGTCAGCGTCCAGTGCAGAGTAAAAGCCGCCATCGGGCGAACATAGTTCGCGTGCAGCAAACTCAACTATTTCTCTAACTGTTTGCTTATGCTGTTGGTCGGGGCGCCATGTATAAGCCTCCGAGTACAAGCTCACCAGTTGCGCATTATCATACAGCATTTTTTCAAAGTGCGGCACATGCCACAATCCATCAACCGAATAGCGGGCGAAACCGCCGCCAACATGATCATATATGCCACCTTCCGCCATTTTATGCAAGGTAAGCTGCACTGCCGAAGCAATATCCTCATCGCCGGCTAAATGGGCGTAGTGCATCAGGCTTATCCAATTGTTCGGCATCGGGAACTTGGGTGCAGTGCCCACTCCGCCTTCAACCCTGTCCAGATGTCTTTTCCATACGTTAATTATCTGCTGCAGATCGGCTTTGGTATACTCCGGCTGTTCTTCAATACGGTCCAGCGTTTCATACCGCTGTATGCCCTCTGTAAGCCTTACAGCATAGTCTTCGGCCTCTTCGGGTTTTTGTTTATATAGGTCAGCCAGGTTAAAAAGAATGCTTGTCCAGTCGTTTTTGCGGTAGTAGGTGCCGCCATAAATAGGGCGCTGATCGGGCAGGCAAATGCAGTTGAGCGGCCAGCCCCCTCTACCGGTCATTAATTGTATGGCGCTCATGTAGATCTGGTCAACATCGGGGCGTTCCTCTCTGTCAACCTTAATGCACACAAAATATTCGTTCATTACGGCGGCTACCTGTTCATCCTCAAAGCTTTCGTGCTCCATAACGTGGCACCAGTGGCAGGCCGAATAGCCAATGCTTACTATTATCAGCTTATTTTCATCCTTCGCTTTTTGCAATGCCTCTGCACCCCAAGGATACCAGTTAACCGGATTATTGGCATGTTGCAGTAAATATGGAGATGTTGAATTAGCCAGTTTATTCATAATGGTAGATATTATGCAAAGATGGCAAAAGCATTGCTAAAATATGGCCAAAAGAATAGCGTAGTGCACAATTATGCAGCGTTGAGTGTTGCAGAAATATATGCAACAAATGCAACGCCTTGCAACAGCATTTTTTTTAATAGTTTAATTATCAGGTATTTGTAATTATTGAATGTTAGAATATGCAACACTTTGCAACAGACTTATTCGTCAGTAAAATTAGCTGTAAAATGCATATAACTCAGTGATCT
>CBFGNU010000145.1:0-9884 GCA_965650195.1 uncultured Mucilaginibacter sp.
TGGGATCTTGTATTAGAATATGCTTTGGGCGCAGCTACTGTTGCTATCGGCTGGTCGCAGTATTTTAATACGTTTCTGGAGACATTCTTTAACGTCCATATACCCTTCGCGCTCTCGCATTCACCTTTTGAGGTGTCAACCACTACCACGGGTATGTATGCCAGCGAACTCGGTACCCACGGGATTGTGAATTTGCCCGCTATTTTTATTTTGCTGATGCTTACTTTACTGTTAATAAAAGGTACAGCGGAGTCGGCAGCGGTAAACAACGTTATTGTAATTGTAAAGGTAGCCATCGTACTAATGATCATTGGTTTAGGTTGGAGCTTTATTAATCCGGTTAACCATACACCCTATATGATACCGGCTGATGCGGGCACTGTTAAAACAAATACCGGCATAGTAAATTATGCTGATACTTTTAATCATGGCTGGCTCGGAATATTACGCGGTGCAAGCGTTGTGTTTTTTGCCTTTATAGGGTTTGATGCTGTATCTACAGCGGCTCAGGAAGCAAAAAATCCGCAAAAAGATATGCCGAAGGGTATTTTGATCTCATTAGCGTTTTGTACCCTGCTTTATATTCTGTTCTCGCATGTGTTAACCGGATTGGTATCTTACAAAGACTTTTTGGTTCAAGGCAAGGAGTCGTCTGTTACCTACGCTATACAGACTGCCATGCATGGTTATGGTTGGTTAGGTAAATTGGTTACGGTAGCTATTTTAGCAGGATTCTCGTCGGTAATCCTGGTGATGTTGCTTGGACAAACCCGCGTGTTCTATACCATGAGTATTGACGGTTTAATTCCGCCTGTGTTTTCTAAATTACATCCTAAGTTCAGAACGCCTTATAAATCTCAATGGTTGTTTTTTGTGATGGTTTCTATATTTGGAGGCTTTATACCGGATAGTATTGTTGGCGATATGGTAAGCATAGGTACATTATTTGCCTTTGTTTTGGTATGTATCGGTATTTTTATTCTTCGTAGAACTGATCCCAAAATTGTCCGCCCTTTTCAAACGCCATTTTATTATATCGTTTGCCCATTAGGAGCATTGATATGTTTAGCGATGATGGGTAGCGAGGGCTTAGATAACTGGCTGCGTTTGTTTATCTGGATGGCAATAGGCTTTATTGTTTATTTTGGATATTCTATTAAGCGTTCACACGTACGCCACGGAAAAGTTGACGCAGCCAACGATCCGCCGAATCCTAAATTTGTAGAATAATATTTCTCTAAAAAGGCTCCCGGTTTATCGGGAGCCTTTCTTGTCTAATTACTGTGTATATTTAATAAATCACTTTGTTATGGAGTCATTCGCTTTAGATTTTAGAGAGATACTTTCCGTCACCATGATCCTGTTTGCCATAATTGATATTGTTGGCTCGGTACCGGTAATTATTGAGATGAGGCAGAGGGCTGGGCATGTTGAGTCAGAAAAAGCAAGCGTGGCTGTATTGGTACTCATGATTGCCTTTCTGCTGGTAGGCGAGAAGATGTTGGATATCATTGGTCTTGATGTGGCATCGTTCGCTATTGCCGGCTCGCTGGTTATATTTATCATTGCGATGGAAATGATACTGGGTATCCATCTTTTCAAGGCAAATGAAAACATGCCATCTACATTATCTATTGTTCCGCTGGCGTTTCCGTTAATTGCCGGTGCAGGCACCATGACCACACTTCTTTCCCTTAAATCGCAGTACGAAACCCAGAATATAATAGCCGCCATTGTTATCAATACGCTGTTTGTTTACCTCGTGCTAAAAAATGTTAAGTGGATAGAAAGACTGCTTGGCGTCGGAGGTATTGAAATTTTACGAAAAGCTTTTGGGGTTATATTGTTAGCTATCGCTATTAAGTTGTTTAGGAATAATACGGGGCTGTAGAAAGAGTCAAGAGTTAAGAATCAAGAGCCAAGAGTAAGATTGTCTTGATTCTTGACTCTACAACTTACTCTGTCCTCAAGCTCTTCACCGGGTTAGCCAGCGCCGCTTTCATAGTTTGTAGTGCTATCAACACCGTTGTTATAATTAACAGCGATAACACCGATATGCCAAATGGTAAAACATTCAATGGTATTTTATGAGCATAACCATTAAGCCAGCTACTCATCATCCAGTAAGCCAGCGGGCACGAGATAAGTCCGGCCAACGCCACAACGCTCAAAAAGTCTTTTAAAAACAACAGGATTATGTTGCTTATTGAAGAACCCAACACCTTACGTATACCAATTTCGCGGACACGCTTTTGAATACTGAGTGATATTAGTCCTAGTACGCCCAGCAACACAATAACAATAGCCAAACCGGTAGCCAGGTACGATGCCTTCTTTAATTGTAATTCTGTTTTATAAAGCTTGGCTAACGCGTCATCCATAAAATTGTACTCAAACGGTGCGCCGGGTAACAACTCGGCCCACTTTTTTTGCAGGGTTGTAATATTTGCCTGTGTGTTGCCGGGCTTAAGCTTTATTGAAAAGTAGCGGTACAGGTTGTTTTGGTTAACGTTCATAAACGTCATAGGCATTACCGCGCCGGTCATAGGGCCGAACTGGAAATCGGCTACCACGCCGCAAATGGTAAACGAAGGATTAAATGGCGTACTAAATTGTTTACCAATCGCATCCTTAGGCAATTTAAAACCGAGCGCTTTTGATTGCGTCTCGTTGATCACTACCAGGGCAGAGTCTGATTGTACATATTCCGGTTTAAAGAACTCACCTGCTTTCAGTGGTATGTTATAAGTTTTAGCGTACTGGTTATCACTTATCATCAATTGGGCAGCAAAGGCCTGTTCAACATTGTCGCCGACCTTAAAAGCGCGTATTTGGCCGCTATTGTTTCCGTCAGGGATCTCCCATGACAGTGATACCGACTCGACTTGGTTTAATTGCGCCAACTGAGAACGGATATGCTGCATTTTCTGCACGCCTACCCTCGACCAATTGCGTGGTAACTGGGCGTATACCACATATTCTTTATCAAAGCCTAAGTTTTTCCCAAAGAAAAGATTGATCTGCTTTGAAATGACTATAGCAGCTATTAATGCAACCGCCGCCGTGGTAAACTGAAACACGATCAATGTCTTTCTGAAAAATACATTGTCTTTCACCCGGTCGCGCTTGCCTTTTAACGAATCGATAGATTTTAGCGATGATAATACCATAGCAGGGTACAACCCTGCCATCAACCCTATCACCAATGCAAACAATATTAGACCCAGGTAAAAATAATAAGGGAAGGATAATACCCCGGTCATTTCGGTAGCCAAAAGGTCAGAAAAAAAGGGTTCTGCCAGCACGTAAATACCGGGTGCCAACAGCGTCGCAATTAATACCATCAGTATTGACTCTGCTAAAAACTGACCGATAAGCTGCTGCCTTAAGCCACCCAGAACCTTACGGATACCCATTTCTTTCATCCGCTCTGATGAGCGGCTGATACAAATATTTACAAAGTTGATAACCGCCATCAATAAAATAAATAACGCGATGCAGGTGAGCGTAAAAAGCGTTTTTTTAACCATAGGATCCTGTTGGTAAAAGGATTGGAGGTTAACCAGGTAAGGATTAAGATTTGCCGCAATTTGCGGAGGCGCATTTGCTTTAATAAGAGTTTTCATTGGGCCTACAAGATCTTGTGGCTTAACACCTTCTTCCAATTCTTCCAAACCAACAATACCTATGTTGGCCCAGTTATCAAGGTCGCGGCCCAAAAACTTTACAGCTAACGCGGGTAAAAAGAAGGTGCTGTTACTTTGCTCGATCACATTTGTTACCGAGTTTTTGCGGTATTTGGCCAGTACGCCGGTAACCACAAAATCGTGCTTATCGCCTTTAAAGCTTTCTATGGTAAGCGTTTGGCCAACGCAATCTGTTGTGCCAAAATATTTTATAGCCTTTTCAGCGTTAATTACTACAGAAAAGGGATCATTTAATGCAGTGGCCGCGTCGCCATGCAAAAGCTTAAAGCCATACATGTTTATAAATGAGCTGTCACCAACCTGCAGGCTTTCGCGGAAAGCCTTATTCCCTTTTGACACATTAGAGGTAACTCCGTCCCAATGGTAATAATTGGCAATAAGGTGCGGGTAGTTTTGCTTTAACGCTTGCGGTAAGCCAGCAGGCGTTGCAAAATCATAACCAAGACCTGCCTTTTTCCAACTGCTTTTTATAATGTACTGATTGTCGGCATTTTTCAACTCGCTGTTAACGGTTGATTCCTGCCATACATAAACAGCAATTACCAACGTAAACGAGATGCCTATAGAAAGGCCAAAGATATTAATGAGCGAGAAAAACTTATGTTTCCAGATATTTCGCCAGGCAACTATCAGGTAATTTTGCAGCATAGGGTAAGGGTTATTTATCAGCTAAAGTAAACCCTAACTTGCAGGAAGTAAAAAGATTAACATTTTTTAACGTTAGGCCCAATCCTGATAAATGCAGAATTGCAAAACTATTGTTCCCCCCTTTAGGGGGTTAGGGGGCTTTGGCTTAACCTCGCCACAAACATCGTATCTGCCTTATGCTCATAACCCTTAAAGACTTTCATTTCTTCCAGTTTTAGACCTTTTTCTGCTATCAGGTAATTTATCACATCTTCGTTCTCTGCTTTAAAAGCCGAGCAGGTGATATAAATAAGCGGCTTGCCGGGCTTAAGATACTTTATTACGTTAGCGGCTATGGTTTCTTGCAGCCGCTGGAAGAATTCAATTTTATGCGTATCAAATTGGGCTATCATTTCGGGCGTGCGGCCCCAGGTGCCCGATCCGCTGCAGGGAGCATCCAGTATTATGCCATCAAAAGCATAATTATGTAGTTCCTGGTCTACGTTTTGCATCAGGTCCAATTGTTTTTTTTGATATTTTAATAAGCCTGCCGAGCGGAATCGCTCGTCCAGATTAGCTAAAATAGACTCGCGGATATCAGACACCACCAGTTTTATATTCGGCTCCAAGCCATGCAACAGCAATGATTTTCCTCCTGAAGCCGCGCAGGCATCCCACCAGGCATCCCACTTTTGGGGTTTAAAATAAGCTGCCGTTTGCTGTGAAGACTTGTCCTGCACTTCGTACCAGCGCGGGTTGGATATTACTGTCTCCAACCTTGTCCCGTTGGGTAGGGCAAAACAGCCATTACCTTCATCTTTAAAGGTTATTGAGGCGTTAGTAAGTTCTGTTTTAATTAAAGGCTCAAAGCCGGGGTTTACACGGATAAAAAGATCGGGCTGGATAAAGAATGATCGTAAGAATGCTTCGCGATCAATTCCCTCAGAAAGCATATTGGCCCAAGGGAAAACATCGTCCAGATTGAACGTGGGATATGTTTTTTTGATCAGATCAATTTTTTCTTCAACATCAAAATTAATGCACGCCGCCCAATCGGGTTTAAAATGCTGTAAAAACGAGTTGGTTTGTGTGTTGCATAAAAACTCAGCGACTACAACACGTTCATCAGCCGGCAGATCACTTAATGCTCGTCCTAATCGAAAGTAATTATAAATGAGTCTGCCTGCCACGCGCCGGTCGGTTGAGCCCATTTGCTTGTTTTGCCTGTAAAAGCCGGGTAGAAATTTGCTTAAAGGGGTTTCCGCAGGATACTCTTCCACTATGCGCTGAAACGTTTTAAGCTGGTTTATCGCTTTCATTCTACCTTTTTTAATTCAAAATTGGTGTAGGTAAGTACATCTACATGGGTATTTACCCACCCTAAGCCCGGTAAACGCACAAAATTAAAACTGTTGTGCATACCGGTAAAGCCGGTCTTTTCTATATCAGATTTGATGTTACCTAAAGTGCCGACGGCAAGCAACTTGCCAAAATAAAGGCCATCATCAAATCCTTTTATGGAGTATTCTGATGGTTCGCTTTGGTAAATTCGGCGGTAGTTGCGTAAAAAGTTTACAGTTGATCTGTCTTTATAATTTACTCTGTCTGCGTTGGTAATGCGAGTTTTAAGGCGTTGCAACTGTTCAGCTTTTAAAAAGGTATACTTTTCCCAATTAGGATGTCCGAATAATGTAACAGGATATTTAGCGCTCAGATCATCAAGCGATTTCAATGTAACCATTAAAAAGTCTTGATTAGTTGACGGTATCACAAATACGTTCTCTGCCGTTGCAGAAAGGCGCGGAATGATGGTGCTTAAATCGCCCTTGGATACTAATAATTCAGTATACTGAACCGATTTTTTTGTGAGACTATCCGCCGCTTTTTTAAAATAGCGGACATATTCTTTATCAGCTGTAAACCCTGAGCTTAAAATAAATATCCTTTTAGCCTTAATTTTCCCGGTTGCGTATTTAGCCGCGGCTGCAGCGTGATATTGTAAGGGAGGTGTAACGGTTATTAAATTTTGATTAGCAATAGATGATGGCGCGGCCGGAGACAGGGGTGAAACAATAGGATTGCGCTGTGCTGTTAATACGCTCGCAAAAGCCTTAACGTCTTCCGGGTAAACAGGACCTACTATCAAATCGCTTGCGCGTACTTGTGAGTTATAAGCCAAAGCATGCGACTGGCTGGCCTGTCCCTGCGAATCATAAACGTGCAGCTCATAGTTATAGCCAAATGCAGAAAGCGAATCGAGCGCCATTTTAAAACCCTGGTAAAAATCAACCGATAAGTTAGCCTGTTTAAGTCCGTCGGCTGTATAACCCGAACTTAAATTATTTAAGGCAAAAGGTAATATCAAAGATATAACGCTTGTTTTAACGGGCGGCGCAACCACTGGTTTCGGTTGTTCCTTAACTATCTCAGGTTTTTTTTTAGTTTCTGTTTTTACCGACGGGGGAGGAGGCTGTACTTTTGGAGAACATGCACCCAGCCCCAGCATTAGTAAAAACAAGCATAACCATTTATTCCCACTCAATTGTAGCAGGTGGTTTTGAACTGATATCATACACTACCCGGTTAATTCCTTTTACGTTATTAATTATCTCGTTAGAGATCTTTGCCAGTACATCGTACGGTAAGTGGCACCAATCTGCCGTCATACCGTCTAATGATTCTACGGCGCGCAAACAAACGACGTTTTCATACGTGCGCTCATCGCCCATAACACCAACAGATTGCACAGGCAAAAAGATGGTGCCCGCTTGCCAAACTTTATCATAAAGACCGGAAGCACGCAAATTGTTTATATAAATCGCATCGGCCTCTTGCAAAATTGCAACTTTCTCAGGTGTAACCTCGCCTAATATCCTGATAGCCAGTCCGGGACCCGGGAACGGGTGGCGGCCTAAAATGTTAGGATCAATATTTAATGCTTTACCTACGCGGCGCACTTCGTCTTTAAATAGTGTATTTAAAGGCTCAACTACCTTCAATTTCATAAAATCAGGCAAACCGCCCACGTTATGGTGCGATTTGATGGTAGCTGACGGGCCTTTTACTGATAGCGACTCGATCACATCAGGATAGATAGTTCCTTGTCCCAGCCATTTAACGTCTTGCACCTCATGAGCCGCATCGTCAAATACTTCAATAAACGCGCGGCCAATTGCCTTACGTTTCTTTTCAGGATCGCTTATACCTTGCAGGGCATCGTAGAAACGTTGTTTAGCGTCAATCCCTTTTATATTAAGGCCCATATGCTGGTAAGAATCCAATACCGACTGGTACTCATCTTTACGCAATAAGCCATTATCTACAAATATGCAATGTAAATTTTTGCCGATGGCCTGATGCAACAACACTGCTGCTACAGAAGAATCTACGCCACCTGAAAGGCCAAGGACAACTTTGTCATTACCTAATTTTTCGCGCAGACCGGCAATGGTGGTTTCTATGAATGAATCTGAGGTCCAATCCTGTGAGCAGCCGCAAATGTCAACCAAAAAGTTTTCTAATAACTGCCTGCCGTCGATACTGTGCGTAACCTCCGGGTGAAACTGTATGCCGTACGTATGTGTTCCGCTTATTTGGTAAGCAGCTACACGAACGCTGTCTGTACTGGCAATTACCTCAAAGTTATCTGCAATTTTAGCTATGGTATCGCCATGCGACATCCAAACCTGCGAACCGGGAAATATCTGTTTAAATAGCGGATTTGCCTTTTCAATATAATGTAAATGCGCCCGGCCATACTCGCGTGTGCTTGATGGTAAAACCTCGCCGCCGTTAAAATGAGCAAGATACTGCGCACCGTAGCAAACCGCTAAAATGGGCAACTGACCATGATACTTTGCAAAATCAAAGTGCAGCGCATCGTCCTGGCGTACCGAATAGGGGCTGCCCGAAAGGATGATACCTTTGGTATTGTCGTCAATTTCAGGAATGTGGTTAAAGGGGTGAATCTCGCAGTAGATATTGAGTTCTCTGACGCGGCGTGCTATTAGCTGTGTAAATTGAGAGCCGAAGTCAAGAATGAGGATTTTTTCTTGCATGGGCAAAGATAGGATTTTTTGGGGATTTTGAATTTCGAATTTTCGATTTCGGAATTAAAATAATTGGGAAAATAGCGATAGGTTTCAAACGCGTCGCTATTTTCCCAATTGCCGATTTTTATTACCTTTGCTACCCATTAAAAATAAAGAAAAAGCTACATCATACTATGAGCAAAGCAATTATAAAAACTGAAAAAGGCGATATGACAGTTGAGTTTTACGATACTGACGCCCCTAACACAGTGGCTAATTTTAAAAAACTGGCTAAGGAAGGATTTTACAACGGATTAGCGTTTCACCGTGTTATCCCTAACTTTATGATACAGGGCGGATGTCCGTTTTCTAAAGATGCTGCTACCGCTTACCGTGCAGGCAGTGGCGGCCCGGGCTATCATATAGATTGCGAACTTACCGGCGAATTGCAGCATCATGATCGTGGTGTGCTTTCAATGGCGCATGCGGGCCGCAATACAGGCGGATCACAGTTCTTTATTTGTCACAGCCGCAACAATACTGCGCACCTGGACAGAAATCACACTTGCTTCGGTAAGGTTGTTGAAAATGTTGATGTTGTTGATGATATCAGACAGGGAGATAAGATAACCAGTATTGAAATTATAGAAGAATAAGCTAAGCGTATGAATTTACAGGCAATAGTAGCGGTATCGGGCAAGCCGGGGTTGTGGAAAGCATTGGTTCAAAATAAAAGCGGTTTTATTTTGGAGAGCCTTGATGCGCAAAAAACAAAAATGGTAGCCAATTTGGCAACCGCTAAAATGGCGGCGCTTGATGAGATAACTGTTTTTGGTGAGGATGACGACATTAAACTAACTGAAATATTTGAGCGGATGAAAACCGCCGGATCAGTGCCCGAAACTAAGGCCGATGGAAACACCTTAAGGAAGTTTTTCAGGGAAGTAGCTCCGGATCATGATGAGGAACGAGTTTACTCATCTGACATAAAGAAGATAATTACCTGGTATAATATACTTAAAGATCTGCCTTTGTTTAATGAAGAGGTGCAGCAACCTGTGGCTGAGGAAGCGGTAGTTGAAGAACCGGTTGCCGAAGTTGTAGCTGAACCTGAAACCCCGGCTAAAGCGCCAAAAGCGAAGAAGGCGTCTGCAAAAAAAGGATAAGGTTAAATTCAATATAAATAGAAAAACCTCCGATTTTGTCGGAGGTTTTTCTATTTATAGGGCTGTTGAAAAGTTAGCAGTCCTGCTGTTTACATTTTTCGTCTACAAACTCGGGTTCAAAAGTGCTGTGGCTTATATTGAGGTGCTGCAGGCGGTGGCGCAGATCATGCTTTATGGCATCAAAAGCCTGCAAATTATCAGGTGATACTACTACGTGGGCGGTAAGCGCATTTTCCGTAGTACTTATTGCCCAAATATGAATGTGATGCACATTAACGACATTGGGGTTTTTAAGCAGCTCAGTTTTGATTTTCTCCAGGTCTATTTCGCGGGGCACACCATCCATTTCTAAG
>CBFGNU010000146.1:0-9820 GCA_965650195.1 uncultured Mucilaginibacter sp.
CACCAAAGAACTGGAGGAAGAGCTTTTAGCCGGAACCATTGACCTTGCAGTGCAATCGCATAAAGACCTACCAACCGATAACCCTGCCGGATTGATAATTGCAGCGGTGTCAGAGCGCGAGGATCCGTCGGAGTTATTACTGATACTGAAGGACTGTGTTGATGTTAAGCAAAAGCTGTCCGTAAAGTACGGCGCTATTGTGGGTACATCATCCAATCGTCGTAAGGCACAGTTGCTGGCTTATCGCCCCGATCTGGAGATTGAGGAGCTGCGCGGCAATGTGCCTACCCGCATCCAAAAACTACGCGACGAAAGCTATGATGCTATTATGCTTGCAAAAGCCGGAGTGCATAGGTTAGGCATAGATCTAAGCGAGTTCCATGTTGAAGAGCTTACCCCAAATGAATTAATACCTGCACCCGCACAGGGTGCGTTAGCTATACAAATTCGCGAAAGCGATACCGAACTGTTTAAAGCTTTGCAAGTACTGCATCATGTTGATGTGGCCGAAGAATTAGCTGTTGAGCGGAATTTGCTAAAGATGTTTGGTGGCGGCTGCCATTTACCTTTGGGCTGCTATTGCCGCAAAGAGGACGACGTTTACCAGGTGTTTACATCAAAAGCCGATGAAGGTGATGAGTTTCCGGACAGGTTATTTATTGAAGCGCCTACTACAGATGGCCTTGCGCAAAAGGTGTTCAGCTATTTTGAGAAAGGTCGCAAATTGCCTTCAAGCGTTTTTATATCGCGGGAAGTATCAGAGCAAAGTTATTTCCGCAGGGCGCTGGCAAAGCATAATATACACATAGACGGGCGTTCGCTTATTCGCACGGTTCCGGTTATCACCAAGCTTGATCCTTTTATATTAAAACGCGTCGATTGGATTTTCTTCAGCAGCAAAAATGCTGTTGAGTATTTCTTTCAACTGGGTCCGCAACTGCCAAAGGGTGTAAAGTTTGGGGTAATGGGTGCAGGGTCAGAAGAAATGCTGCGCCGTAAAGGCTTTTTTCCCAATTACACCGGCGTTGGCAACGATAGCGCAGATGTAGCCGCCGAGTTTGCACGATTGGTAAGCGCCGGTGATACAGTACTGTTCCCGGGCGCCGAGGATTCATTAAAGAGCGTACAGAAGGGCCTTTCGGCAGACGTTAAGATAATTGACCTGCCCATATACGAAACCGTGTTGGAAGACAACGTTGAGGCATCAGGCGCAGAGGTGCTGGTATTTACCAGTCCGTCAAACGTTGAAGCTTACTTTGTAGATAACCTGCTTGATCCTTATCAAAAGGTTATCGCCATAGGCAAATCGACCGGAAAGAAATTTGAAGAAATGGGTGTTAAATACACGCTGCCATTCTCGCCCGATGAGGTAGGGTTGGCAGAGGCGGTGTTTGGATTATAGGTTCATAGATCATGGTTAATAGTTCATAGCAAATGAGCCAAACACCATGAACCATGAACCATTAACTATGAACTAATGTTACAACGACCAAGAAGAAACCGAAAGAGTGAAATTATCCGCCAGATGGTGCAGGAAACGCATATCAGCGCGGCTAATTTGATATTTCCGCTGTTTATTGTTGATGGCGTAAACCAAAAAACGGAGGTAGCTTCTATGCCGGGCCTGTACAGGTATTCGATAGATAACCTGCTGCGCGAGATAGAGAGCTGCCTTAAACTGGGTCTGTATTCTTTTGATCTGTTCCCAAACGTAAGCGAGGAACTAAAAGATAAGTATGCAACCGAAAGCTATCGCGAAGAAACGCTGTATTTACGCGCAATTCGCGAGGTTAAGACAAACTTTCCGGAGGCTTGTGTGGTTACCGATGTAGCAATGGACCCCTACAGTATCGACGGGCATGATGGCATTGTTGAGAATGGTGAGATACTGAATGATGAGACACTGGAAGTTTTGGGCAAAATGGCCCTGGCGCACGCGCAATGCGGTGCAGACATTATTGCCCCAAGCGATATGATGGACGGACGTGTGGGTTATATCCGCAAAGTGTTAGATGATAATGGGTTTACCAACGTTTCCATTATGTCTTACACAGCTAAGTACGCCAGCGCGTTTTATGGGCCGTTCAGGGATGCTTTGAACTCGGCACCAAAATTTGGCGATAAAAAGACTTACCAGATGAACCCTGCCAATCAGCAGGAGGCATTGATTGAAGCGCGACTGGATGAAGCAGAGGGAGCAGATTTTTTAATGGTAAAACCCGCTTTGGCTTATCTGGACGTTATTAAGTTATTAAAAGATAACACCCAACTACCTGTTGCAGCCTACAACGTAAGCGGCGAATACGCCATGCTAAAAGCAGCCGTACGCAACGGATGGCTTAACGAGCAACGTGCTGTGACCGAAGTGTTAATGGGCATACGCAGGGCAGGCGCCAGCGCGATATTAACGTATCATGCTAAAGAAGTGTTAGAGAATAAATGGTTGTAACCCCCTAACCCCCTAAAGGGGGAACGATGGCGGGTGATAGTAATAATAAATAGAAAAGTAAACTCCCCCTTTAGGGGGATGGGGGGCAAATGTTAGATTCAATAAAAAAAATGTTTTCGGGGGATGAGGATGTTCCGGTGAGTACAACTGGTAAACCGGATATCAGCAGAGAAAAGTCGGCGGAGTTGTATGCCAAGGCCAAAACGTTTTTTCCGGGTGGGGTAAACTCGCCGGTAAGGGCGTTCAAGTCGGTTTATGGCACACCTTTATTTATTAAAAAAGGTGATGGCTGCCGCGTGTGGGATGCCGACGATAACGAGTTTATTGACTTTTGCTGCTCATGGGGACCACTGATTTTGGGTCATAATCACCCCAAGGTAAAAGATAAAGTGATTGAGGTAATGCAGAACGGCATGTCATTCGGCGCACCTACTGCTTTAGAGAACGAACTGGCGGAGCTTATCCTAAAAAATAACAAGTTTATTGAAAAACTGCGCTTTGTAAGCTCAGGGACCGAGGCCGTTATGTCGGCCATAAGGTTGGCCAGAGGCTACACCAAACGCGATAAGATCTTAAAGTTTGAGGGCTGTTATCACGGCCATTCAGATTCGCTACTTGTCAAGGCAGGCTCTGGCTTGGTTACTTTTGGCGAAACTTCATCAGCAGGTGTACCCAAAGCATTTGCCGACGAGACTATCGTTATCAGCTTAAATGATACCGAAGCGCTGCAGAAAGCATTCGAAGATTTTAAGGGTCAGATAGCGGCGGTAATTATTGAACCTATACCGGCCAATAATGGCTTATTGCTGCAAAGCAAAGAATATTTGCAATCACTGCGCGACATTTGTACTGCAAACGGAACGTTATTAATATTTGACGAGGTGATCTCCGGTTTCCGTGTGGGCTTTGAAGGTGCTGCAGGGCATTACCAGATCAAACCAGACATCATTACTTACGGCAAGATCATTGGTGGCGGACTGCCTGTAGGTATGTACGGGGCATCAGCCGAAATTATGGGGCATGTTTCGCCGGATGGAGGCGTTTACCAGGCGGGTACACTATCTGGCAACCCCGTTGCCATGGCTGCAGGTATTGCACAACTGACAGAATTGCTGAAATCAAGCTTTTACAAAGACCTTAATAACAAAACTCAGGAATTTGTGGATGCCTTGCAGCGTTTTGCCACTGCGCGGAGTTATAAGTTCAAAGTGTTCAGCATTGGTTCTATCTTCTGGTTCGCGTTTACCGATAAGGAAAGCATCAGTAAAGCTGAAGAAATTGACCCGGCCAGCATGGAGAAATTTAAAGTAATGCACCGGGAGCTGATTAACCGTGGCATCTATCTAGGTCCATCGGGTTATGAAGTTGGGTTTATATCATCCGCCCATAACAAGATAGACCTCGAAAAAACAAAAAGAGCTATATTTGATAGTTTAGATCTCGTGTTTAAAAAATAATTTAACAATGTTCCCCCTTTAGGGGGTTAGGGGCAAATGAAAAAACCATTAGTAATATTTTACGCCATCATAATCTACGCCGTTGCCGAATTGGTATGGTGGGGATATATGCTGGTTAAAATGCAACCCGAGCGTAAGGGTATGATCATGAGCGAGGGCATGATGTTCGGCCTTGTGCTGTTAGCAGGGGCGTTTTACATGCATAAATCACTCGCACGCGAGCGTAAACTGCAGGAGCAGAAAAAGAACTTCTTGTTATCGGTAACGCACGAGTTGAAATCGCCTTTGGCATCCATCAAACTGCTGCTGCAAACCATCCAGAAACGTGGTCTGAGCAAAGAACAGATACAAGACTTTATCGGTAAATCATTACTGGATATAGAGCGTTTGGACGATATGGTGGAGAATATGCTGCTGGCATCAAAAATTGAGAACAGCTCATATAGTTTCCCCAAAGCCAAATTTAGCTTATCGGTTTTGGTGGATAGCATTGTTAACCGCCTGCAGATAACCAAATGCGACGGGAATCAGCAGATAATAAACGCCGAAATTGAGCCCAAAATTGAAATAACAGGCGATAAGTTCGCGCTTACATCGGTAGTTACCAATTTGATTGAGAACGCCATTAAGTATTCAAAACCATGCGAGGCGGTAGAGGTTAAGCTATTTGCAAAGGAGGGCCGCATACATTTCCAGGTGGCAGATCATGGCATTGGCATAGCCGACAATGAAAAAACCCGCATTTTTGACAGATTTTACCGCGTTGGCAGTGAGGATACGCGCAACACAAAAGGTACAGGCTTAGGATTGTATATTGTAAAGCAGGTATTAGATAAGCACGAAGCCAGCATAAAGGTTAAAGATAACCGCCCTGTAGGAAGTATTTTCGAGGTTGTGTTCGGGTAAAAAGATATGACAATGGGATTGCAGGGATAAGGGCTATTTTTGGTAACTCTGCACGATTATTGATGAGGACGGGTGTCATTAGCTGTATAGCATGACGGAAATTATTCCATTTCACAATTAGTGCATAAATAAACTCACAATGCAAACCAAAAAAAGAATTCTGTTAGCCGAAGATGAGGATCATCTTTTAGAGGCTATAAAACTCAACCTTGAGTTGGAAGGCTACAAGGTATCAACTGCCAACAACGGCAAAAAAGCTCTACAAATATTTAAAGAGGAACGTTTTAACCTGGTTATCCTTGATGTAATGATGCCGGAGATTGACGGTTTTGTGGTTGCTGAAACCATCAGACTGGAAAACTCGGAGGTGCCAATTATGTTCCTTACTGCTAAGAACACTAACGAGGATAAAATTGCCGGTCTGAAAAAAGGCGCAGACGATTATCTGACCAAACCTTTCAACTTGGAAGAGCTGATCTTACGGGTTAATAACCTGGTAAAACGCAGCTTGAAAGGCGATGACCTGAAAGAGTTTAACAGTTATAAAATTGGCGATAAAACCATCCACTTTAACTCTTTTGAGCTCGTTAACGGTGATGGCTCGATCACTCCGCTTACAAAAAAGGAAACCATGCTGTTAAAATTGCTGATAGAGCGTCGTAATGAGGCTGTATCGCGTGAGCAAATATTGGAAACCGTGTGGAACTACGATGTTTACCCGTCAACCCGTACCATTGATAACTTCATCCTTACCTTCCGTAAGTATTTTGAACCCGATCCTAAAAACCCGGTTTACTTCCACTCTATACGTGGGGTAGGCTATAAATTTACTGATCAGCATTAATGTTTACAAACCGGGCACGCATTCTTGTTACAGGTGCTTTTATAATTTTACTGGGCTTTGCACTGCAATGGCGGGTTTACGAGCTGGTAGGCGTTATTATAATGTTTATAGGCTTGCTTATTTACGGTTATTTTAAAGAAGGTACTGTTATTATGGCAGCCAAAGCTTTCCATAAAAAGGATTACGACAGGGCCGAATCGTTATTAAGCCAGATAAGTAAACCGGAATGGTTAAGCAAACAACGACGCGGTTTTTACGAGTTCATAATGGGGGGCGTTAACCTGCAAAGGCAGGATTTTGAAGAAGCCGAAAGACATTACGAACTGGCCGCGCAATATCCGCTACGGTCGGCAAATGACCATGTGGCGGCGTTGGTGCATGTGGCCAATATTAGTATTCGTTTGGGTAATTTTGAAAAGGCCAAAGCGTATTTAAAGCTGACGGATCAGCACGAAGAAAAAACAACCGCTAAGATGAAGGAAGTGATTAGAAAGCTTCATCAGGAACTGGACGGAAAATAGAATCAAGAGACAAGAATCAAGAACCAGGACTTTGCTTTGGTTTCTTTCTTTTTGATTAATTATAAAAGTGAAGAACTGACGATAAGAAATCTTGATTCTTGTCTCTTGATTCTTGACTCTAAACAAAAAATGAGAGATTCACTACTAATAAAAGCCGCATTTTCTGAGGCGACAGAACGCCCACCTGTATGGATGATGCGCCAGGCAGGGCGCTTTATGCCACAATACTGGGAGATAAAAAACAAATACTCTTTCCTGGAGATGTGCAAAACACCCGAGATAGCGGCTGATGTTACCATGCTGCCGGTTGATCTGCTGGATATTGACGGAGCCATTCTATTTTCAGACATTCTCGTAACCGGCGAAGCCATGGGCGGAGATTTGAGTTTTGAGGCTAATATTGGTCCGCGGTTTGCCAACCCGGTGCGTACTAAGGCTGATATTGATAATTTGAATGTAGATTGCATTGATAAGCTGCAATATGTTGCTGATGCTATAAAAGTCATTCAGCAGCGATTGAATGGCCGTATTCCGCTGATAGGCTTTGCAGGCGCGCCTTTTACGGTAGTGAGCTATCTGGTTGAGGGCGGATCATCAAAAGACTTTAAACGCACCAAACTGATGCTGCACAATGAGCCTGAACTGGCGCATCAGTTACTATCAAAAATAGCTACTGTTACTGCAGATTATTTGAACCTGCAGATAGCAGCCGGAGTAAACGCCGTGCAGATCTTCGACAGCTGGGCACAAGCCTTGGCTTGGGATGATTATAAAGAGTTTTCGCACCGGTACATTACAGAGATCATCAGTAAATTGAACCGTAAGGATATCCCTGTTATATCTTTCTGCAAAGGCAGTTCGGTGTTCGCTCCGTTAATGGCAGAGGCAAAACCTGATGTCATTTCTATTGATTGGAACGTTGACTTGCTAGATATGAAAAAGCGCTTGCCGCAAGGCATAGCTGTGCAGGGCAATTTAGATCCGCATATTTTGTATGCTGATAAAAAGGTTATTAAAGAACGTATTCATCGCCTGTTCGACCGCATGAAAGGCGAGAACGGCTACATATTCAACCTGGGTCATGGCATTATGCCTGACATTCCGTTTGATAATGTTAAATACGCGGTAGAAGTTATAAAAGAGTACCCCCTAACTCCCTGAAGGGGGAACGATGGCGGCTAGCCGGGTCAAGGGGATATATTATTAAATTAATCATTAAGTTCCCCCTTTAGGGGGCCAGGGGGTATGGGCGAATACTATCTGTATATCAAATCAGTTCACATCATATTTGTTGTATGTTGGATGGCTGCTTTGTTTTATATAGTAAGGTTATTTATTTATCACACAGAGGCGCAGGCCAAACCCGATCCCGCCCGTACCATCCTATCTGAGCAGTTTACCATAATGGAACGCAAGCTATGGTTCATCATAGGCGTTCCTTCCATGCTCATTACCATTACTGCCGGTGTACTAATGTTATACATCAATCCTGCTTTACTTAAAGAGGGCTGGATGCATATCAAATTAACATTTGTTGTCGCCTTAGGGGTTTACCACCACATTTGTCAGAACAAAATTAAGCAGATGGAGAAGGGAGTTTACAAATGGACATCAACTCAATTGCGGTTATGGAATGAGTTAGCCACGCTTTTTCTTTTTGCGATAGTTTTTCTGGTAGTATTACGCAGCTCATTAAATTGGATTTTCGGCGTTGTGGGTATTGTTGCCTTTGCTGTTATATTGATGTGTGCGGTTAAAATCTACAAACACTTCCGCGAAAAGAGGTAGCAGCATAATATAGCAGCGCAAAACATCGTTTTCATTATTAAATAGTTATTTTTGCAGCGATGAAAAGCTCTAAATTTTTCTTGTCATTATTAGCGCTTGGCTTATTGGTATTTGTAGCTACAAATGCTAACGCACAATGCGCCATGTGTACCGCTACTGTTGAAACTAACAAGGCAAGCGGCAGCGGTGCCACCAACGGCCTTAACAATGGCATAATGTACCTGCTAGCAGCGCCTTACCTTGCTGTAGCAATAGTTGGTTACATCTGGTATAAAAAATATCGTAGAAAAAATGATATGCCAATGGAAATGCGCGAAGAGAAGCTGCATTTAAACTAATTGCCAATGGCTAACACATCAAAACTGTGGGCAATGGCGCATGCCAAATGCCCGCGTTGCCGCCGTGGCGATATGTTCAGCGGGGGAGTTTATAGCCTTGGCTCCAATAAGATCAATCTTAACTGCCCCCATTGCAATCTTTATTTTGAAATAGAACCCGGCTACTTTTATGCGGCTATGTATGTTAGCTACGCTTTAAATGTGGGGCTTTCTTTCGGTTTGGCAATGGCTACTTATTTTATCACCAACAATACTACATCGCCGTGGTTATATACGGGAACAATAATTGGGGGATGTGTTTTGCTGGCACCTGTAATTTTCAGGGCATCGCGCGTTTTGTTATTATATTGGCTATCGCCCAAAATAAAATATCAACCCTACCTGGATACTGATGATACAAAAGCAAACGTTTGATTTTTTAGCAGAACTGGCAGATAACAACAACCGCGAGTGGTTTATGGACAATAAAGCCCGCCATGATGCCGCCCGCGAAAATGTTATTGATTTTGCCGGTAAGCTGATAAAAGAAATGCACAAAATTGACCCGGCGGTATTGGCCGAGTTGGATCCCAAAAAATGTGTACTGCGCATTTACCGCGACGTACGGTTCAGCAAAAACAAAACACCTTATAAAAATAACTTTGGCATAAGTTTGCCTACTACCGGCGTAAAGGCAGGCGGCGCAGAATACTACTTCCAGGTGCAGCCGGGCAAGTCGTTTATTGCAGGGGGATACTGGATGCCCGAAGCAGCGCATTTAAAAGCCATCCGCCAGGAAATTGATTATAATGGCCACGACCTGAAAGCCATAATTGATGATGCAGATTTTGTTAAATTATTCGGTAAATTTAGGGATCAGGATAAATTGAAAACGCTGCCGCGCGATTACAGCGCCGACAATGAAAATATTGAGCTGCTTAAACTGAAAAGCTTTATAGCCTGGCACGATTTAAAAGATAAGGACCTGATGAAGGCGGACCTGGTTGACAAAGTAACTGCCATGTGCAGTAAGATATATCCGCTTAATGTTTTTTTACGCAACGCAATTGTTTAACACATAACCTTAGAATAGTATGAAGATAAAGTATTTTGTTTTGGCGGCAGTTTTAGCTACAACCCTGCATTCGTGCGTGGTTTTATCGCCTAAAAAATACAAGGGGCTGCTTGCCCAACGCGACTCGTTAACTGCCCGCACCGGTACGCTTGAAGACCAGGTTGGTGGTTTAGAAGGGGATACTGCCAAACTGCACAGGGATATAGTGGGATTAAGGCGTGATATAGCGGCGTTACAAGGTAATTATAACACGCTTAATGATAAATACGGGGCATTAAATACTAACTATAACAGCTCCACCTCTAGGGTTAGTCAGCTCTCTGCTGATCTGCAAAAGCGTGAACAACGTTTAAAAGAAGTAGAGGGCATTTTAAAGAAACGCGACGAAGCTACTAACGCGTTGAAAGACAAACTTCAAAAAGCGCTGTTGGGTTTCCAGCAAAATGGTTTATCAGTTGATATA
>CBFGNU010000147.1:0-9737 GCA_965650195.1 uncultured Mucilaginibacter sp.
AGCCGCGTTATAAAAGGCACAAAGCCGCGTATTGAAGTGCCGTTAGACGATACTAATTTATTTGACGTAGAGGATGACGCGCCTGCTGAAGATAATGAGCCGGAAGTTTTGCAAGAAGCAAGCCCTGCCGTGCAAGATTTTGAAACGGCTCCGCAAGCGCCTGAAGAAGCTGCTGATACACGTCCGCAGAAATTTGAGCGCCGGGTTAACAGCCAACAAAAGCAACAAGAGCCCGCCATAAACCTTGACTTTGATAATGTTATTGTCAACGAAGGTGTTTTAGAGATCATGCCTGATGGTTATGGTTTTCTGCGCTCTTCTGATTATAACTATTTAACATCTCCTGATGATATTTATGTATCGCAATCGCAGATAAAGCTTTTTGGCCTAAAAACGGGCGACACAGTACGTGGCAGCATTCGCCCGCCAAAGGAAGGAGAGAAGTATTTTCCGTTGGTAAGAGTTGAGGCTATTAATGGCCGTATACCTGCCGAGGTACGTGATCGTGTTCCATTTGACCACTTAACACCACTTTTCCCATCAGAAAGGTTGAACTTATTTACTGATCCGGGTAACTATTCAACCCGTATTATGGATCTTTTCTCGCCGATAGGCAAGGGTCAGCGTGGATTAATTGTGGCGCAGCCTAAAACAGGTAAAACTATGCTGTTGAAGGACGTAGCTAATTCCATTGCTAAAAACCATCCCGAAGTTTATCTAATCATCCTTTTGATAGATGAGCGCCCCGAGGAGGTAACTGATATGGCACGCAGCGTACGCGCTGAGGTTGTATCATCAACATTTGATGAGCCTGCTGAGCGCCACGTAAAGATCGCCAATATAGTGCTTGAAAAGGCTAAGCGTATGGTTGAGTGCGGTCACGATGTGGTTATCCTACTTGATTCTATTACTCGTTTGGCTCGTGCTTACAATACTGTGGCTCCGGCATCAGGCAAAATATTATCAGGTGGTGTTGATGCTAACGCCTTGCACAAACCAAAACGCTTTTTTGGCGCGGCACGTAACATTGAGGACGGTGGATCATTAACTATCATTGCAACTGCTTTAACAGAAACGGGTTCAAAAATGGACGAGGTTATCTTTGAAGAATTTAAAGGTACCGGTAACATGGAGCTTCAACTGGATAGAAAATTATCTAACAAACGTATTTTCCCTGCTATAGATATTACAGCATCAAGCACACGTAGAGACGATCTGCTGCTTGACCGTGAAAGCCTTCAGCGCATATGGATATTGCGTAATCACCTTGCAGACATGAACTCATTGGAAGCAATGGAGTTTCTGCAAAGTCAGATCAGAGGTACAAAAACTAACGAAGAATTCCTTATTTCTATGAATTCTTAATAATTTTGAAGACTAAGTGAGTAATTAATTAGGTTGATTAAGTGAGTGGTTTACACCAAATATAAACCCTAACTTAATCAATCATTCACTATTAACTACTTAACTTTAACACGCAATTATTAATTTATTTAAGGTAATAGCCATACCTTAGCAGCAGAAATGAGGAAACGAGTTAGAAAGCACCTGCCCAATTTCATCACCTGTGCAAACTTGTTCAGTGGTTGTGTGGGGATTGTTCTTGCCTTTCAGGGAGAAATGATCTTTGCGGCCTACGCATTGTTTTTAGCTGCCATATTTGATTTTTTTGACGGCTTTGCATCGAGGGTTTTACAGTCATTTTCAGGCATTGGTAAGGATCTTGATTCCCTTGCTGATATGGTAAGCTTTGGTGTTCTCCCTTCAGTAATACTTTATCAACTGTTTTTACAGGCTCCACAAATAGACAAAGTAAGTACCTATTTAAATTTTTCTGCGTTTCTGATCCCTGTATTTTCAGCGCTTCGGCTTGCAAAATTCAATACCGACACACGCCAGGCAGAAATATTTATTGGGTTACCTACACCGGCTAACGCTATTCTAATAGCTTCGTTCCCACTTATTTTACAGCAATACCCATCCTTGTCGCGGTACATTCTTAATCCCTACGGTCTCACAGTATTTATTATCGTTATGTGCGCTTTGCTGGTTATGGAAATGCCTTTGATGTCCCTTAAATTTAAGAACCGCGATTTCAACAGAAATATTTACCGTTATTTATTGCTGCTTTTTTCAGCAATACTGATACTATTTTTTAAATTTGTAGCTGTTCCGGTGGTTATTTTTATCTATATCACCTTATCTATAATTCAATTTAAATTTGCAAATGATAAAGTTCCAGGCTGAAATTGACGTAATGCCAAAAAAAGAAATTCTTGATCCGCAAGGAAAAGCGGTTACAGGAAGCATGAAAAATTTAGGTTTATCCGAAATTCAGAATGTACGTATTGGCAAGCATATTTCATTGCTAATAGAAGCCGATAATGAGCAAGCTGCTCACGCTAAAGTAGATCAGGCTTGCAAGAGCTTGCTGGCAAATTTAATAATGGAAAGCTACAGCTTTAAATTAGAACAAGTTTAAGCTCCTCCGTCGGCTTTAATTTTATTCAGCTTTTCGGTGTTTTCGGCCACATTAGCTTTAACCTGATTAAATTGAGTTATGACTTCGGCAGCGTTAGGCGCACCGCTTTTGCAGCTTAATTCAATTTCCTGAATAAGCGCCTGGCTGTTTAACATCCCAAAAAAACCAAGTGTAGATTTAAGCTTGTGCGCTGCAGAGGCGGCGGTTGGCCAGTCTTGTGCATTGATGGCGTCATCTATCTGTTGCAATGATTCCGGGGTTTGTTGCAAAAACATCTCTATAGAATCAACAATAAATTCGCTGCTGCCGTCCGCTATCTCTAGTAGCAAGGTCAGGTCAAGGTCGGGTCCGGATGGGATTTCTGCCATATAAAAGGTTAATAATTCAAATTTATAATTTTTTTACTATCAAACTGTCTGTGAGTTCTTTTTTCAATTGCAACATTGATTTATGAAACTGCGGATGAACCAGATCCGGTGCTATCTCGGCAAGCGGCTCTAAAGTAAATCTCCTGTTATGCAGTTCGGGATGGGGTATTTGCAATCCATCTTGCTTTATTAGTTCTGAATTATAAAACAGAATATCAATATCAATTAACCTTGATCCCCACTTTTCGTCACGTTTGCGGCCCATATCCGCTTCTATTTCCAGTATTTGGTTAAGTACAATATTTGCCGGTAATCCGGTTTTTAAAAAAACAACCTGATTCAAATAGTCGGGTTCATCAGTTTTTCCCCATGATTGCGTCTCGTATATGGCTGATTCTTTTTGTATCCGCCCAACTCTTTTCGCTATTTCTCCTATAGCGGTTTGTAATAGCAATTTTCTATCCCCCAAATTACTTCCCAGTAATAAAAAAACGTCATTCATTGTTGTAACAAATATAAGCGCCGCGGCTCTTAATAGTAATTTAATATGGTGCCTTTTATTAAGTTTGCATAGATATATATTATTAATATTAAATGAAGCAATTTTTCAAATTTGTATTAGCTACTATTCTTGGTATAATTTTATCCTTTGCAATTTTAGTTGTGTTTTTAATTGTGGTAATTGTCTCTGCAAGTGGCGATAAAGCAGCTGTCGTTGAAAATAATTCCATCCTTTACATATCATTAAAAAATTCTGTTGAAGAGCGCACCCCTGATAATCCCCTTGAAGGGTTTGACTTTTTAGGGCTGGGCGGCGATAAAAATATAGGTTTGAAAGATATACTTGCCAATATAAAAAAAGCCAAAACTGACGATAAAATAAAAGGAATTTTTCTGGATGAGAGCTATATGCAATCAGGCCAGGCTACTACCGAGGAGATACGAAATGCCCTTATAGATTTTAAAAAATCGGGTAAATTCCTTATCGCTTACAGTGAGATCTATACTAAAGGTTTTTATTACCTCGCATCTGTAGCTGATAAAATTTATCTGAACCCGAAAGGTATGGTAGAGTTTGATGGTTTTAATTCAGATGTGACTTTCTATAAAGGTGCTCTTGATAAACTGGGTATAGAAGCTCAGGTGATTAAGGTAGGCACTTACAAAAGCGCTGTAGAGCCGTACATTCTTACAAAAATGAGCGATGCCAACCGTTTACAGGTTACATCATATATTAATTCCTTATACGGTCATTATCTAACTGGTATTGCTAAAAGTCGAGGTATAAATAAAGACTCTCTATTGAAATATGCGGATAATCTTTATATAAAGCAGCCGGAAGATGCATTAAAGTACAGATTGGTTGACGGTTTAAAATATAAAGACGAAATAATAAACGAGTTAAAAAAACGTACCGGTGTTGGTGCAAAAAGCGATTTGAATACTGTTGATCTGGTTGATTATACCAATTCAGGAAGTGGAGACAAAGATGGCGAAGCATCAACTAACCGTATTGCTATGGTTTACGCATCGGGCGAAATAGCTGGCGGGGAGGGAAATGATACCAATATTGGCTCAGAAACATTGTCAAAGGCACTTAGAAAAGTGCGGTTGGATGATAAAGTAAAAGCAGTTGTGCTACGGGTAAACTCTCCGGGAGGAAGTTCTTTGGCTTCTGATGTAATTTGGCGTGAAGTGATGTTAACACGCAAGGTAAAACCTGTTATTGTTTCTATGGGTGATATGGCAGCATCAGGCGGTTACTACATTGCCTGCGCGGCCGATTCGATCTATGCCCAACCTAATACGGTAACTGGCTCCATTGGCATTTTCGCAATATTGCCCAATATGCAAAAACTGTTTAATGACAAACTGGGAATAACCTTTGATAACGTAAAAACAGGTAAATATGCGGATATGGGATCGGTTGGCAGGCCGCTTACGGTAGAGGAACGGGCCATACTGCAATCACAAGTTAATAGGGGTTATTTTGATTTTACCAAAGCTGTAGCCGATGGCAGGCATAGAACACGTGAATACATTGACAGCATTGGTCAAGGGAGGGTATGGACAGGTGAGCAAGCAATAAAAATTGGTTTGGTTGACCGCTTAGGGAATATCAACGACGCGGTTAAATCTGCCGCAAAAATGGCTAAACTGAAAGATTACCGCGTTGTAGATTATCCTGCTCAAAAAAGTGTGTTAAAAAGCATTAGCTCAAATTTTATTGCAAATACTCGTGAAAGTATGGTTAAATCTGAATTGGGAGAACATTACAGTGTATACCAACAAGTAAAAGGACTTACCCGGATTATGCGTGCACCCCAGGCGCGTATGTTTTATAATGTTGAGATAAAGTAGTTTTGACTGGTTTTATGCGATAGCAACAACAAACTTTTTCCGGAGTTGTTAATGCTATGAACTAAGCGACAGCTTTTGTACTTTTACCACTCTCAGCTAAATTATGGAAAACAAAGCCATTGCACGTAAACTCAGATTGCTTTCGCAACTGATGGAGCTGCATGATATAAATCCCTTCAAAATAAAATCGATTGCTAACGCTGCCTTTAAAGTTGATAAACTTCCATTTAAACTTGCGGATAAAAATTACGCCGAACTGGAAAAGATAGACGGAATAGGCAAAAGTCTGGCAGCTAAAATTGTTGAGCTGCTTGAAACAGGAACCATGGCCGAGATGGATCAACTAATAGAAAATACTCCTGTTGGCGTGGTTGAAATGATGGGCATAAAGGGAATTGGCCCCAAAAAAGTTGCCGTTATATGGCGTGAGATGGGCATTGAAACCGTAGGTGAACTATATTATGCCTGTAACGAAAACCGTCTTATTGAAGCGAAGGGCTTCGGTTTAAAAACACAAGAGGATATACTCAAAGTGATAGAGTTTGTGATGGCAAGCCATGGCAAATTTTTATATGCACAGGTAGAGTCTGAAGCCAAAGAATTAATGGAAGAGCTAAAAAGTATTTTCGCTAACACATTAATAGAATTTGCTGGTGAGTACCGAAGAAAATGCGAGATTATTAATGAATTGGTCATCGTGCTTGGCACCCGCGACCCCGAGATGGCTGCAAATACACTTTTAACCTCATCAGCATTGCAGAATATAGAGCAGGAGGATGATTGCATTGTTGCTGAAATGGCCAACGGTCTGAAAGTAAAAATACACTGTGTTGAAAGACGTTACTTTTTTAGAACGCTCTTCTTTAAAACTGGCGACGACGAGCATATTAATGCCGTTATGGCGCGCGAAACAGAGGAATCTGATCAGCCTGAAAGTGAATTATTGATTTATCAAAAAGCTGGTTTGGCTTATATTCAACCGGAGCTGCGCGAGGGAAACACATTTATTGAAAAGGCTGCCAATGACAAACTTCCGGTTTTGATAGGGTTTGCCGATCTTAAAGGATCTTTACATAATCACAGCACGTGGAGCGATGGAGTTAATACTATTGAAGAAATGGCCGCTTATTGCCGCCAGACCCTAAATCTGGAATATTTAGGTATATCAGATCATAGTAAGAGCGCTGTATATGCCAAGGGTTTAAGTATAGAACGGGTATTACAGCAGCACGAGGAAATAGATTATTTTAATAAAAGCCAAAGTGGATTCCATGTGTTCAAAGGTATTGAGTCGGATATTCTGGGCGATGGTTCTTTAGACTATCCCGAAGAAATATTAAAGCGCTTTGATTTTATTGTAGCCTCTATCCACTCTAATTTAAAAATGGACGAGGATAAAGCTACCACCAGGTTAATTAAAGCAATAGAGAATCCGTACACGACCATATTGGGCCATCCAACTGGCAGGCTGTTGTTAAGTCGTAACGGTTATAAAATTGATTATAAAAAGGTAATTGATGCCTGTGCCGCCAATAATGTAGTGATTGAAGTTAATGCCAACCCGTTGCGCCTTGATCTTGACTGGCGCTGGCACCAATATGCTTTGGAGAAAGGGGTTTGGTTATCCATAAATCCGGATGCGCACCGCAACGAAGGATTTCAGGATATGCACTATGGCGTGTTGGCCGCACGCAAAGGAGGTTTGTATAAAGAAAGATGTTTAAATGCGCTTTCGCTGTTAGAAATAACCCGATTTTTTAAAACCAAAACATTAACTGAAAACGCGATAAATGCTTAAGGATAAAGTGCTTTCTGTACGCGATAGCGGCATCAGACCATCTGTTTTAGTTATAGGCGACTTAATGGTTGACCATTATATATGGGGCGAAGCTACGCGGCTTTCGCCGGAGGCGCCCGTTCCGGTTGTAAAAGTAAAAAATGAAACAACCACCTTGGGGGGGGCGGGCAACGTAACCCAAAACTTAGTTTCATTAGGCGCTAAGGTTGTCTTGGCAGGATTAATTGGAGATGACGCACCTGGTATTCAATTAAAAGAGATATTGCTGGCAGAGAATGTTGTAACTGATTGTATAGTAACAGACAGTAACCGACCTACAACAGTAAAAACAAGAGTATTAGCTGGCAGCCATCAATTGGTGAGGATAGACCGTGAAATTACTGATCAGGTTGATCTTGTCGTAGAAGATGATCTTTTAGAAAAGATTAGTAAAAGCATGGACGCTGCCGATATCATTATACTCTCCGATTATAACAAAGGATTATTCTCCCCGGTTTTTACGCAAAAATTGATAGAAGCGGCAAATCAAAAGCACAAAAAAGTAATTGTTGATCCGAAGGGTCTAAACTATGCCAAGTATAAAGGGGCATATCTTATAAAACCTAATCGTAAGGAACTGGCAGAGGCAGCCAAAGTAGAAAAAATTAAGAACATTAATGATCTTCAGGAAGCCGCAAAAACAATTTTCGCCCAAACTCAGACGGAGTATTTGGTGGTAACTTTATCCGAGGAGGGAATGGTTATTTTGAGCGAACAGGCGTACAAATCACTGCCAGTTAAGGCTACCAAGGTTTTTGATGTTACAGGGGCGGGGTATACTGTACTTGCTGCTATTGCTTTTTTTGTGGCTGTTGGCTTTAGCGTGGAAGAAGCGTGCGAAGTATCCAACCACGCAGCGGCTATTGTAATCAGACAGGTAGGAAGCGCTTCTGCAACTATTGACGAGATTTTAAACGATATGGCTAAATAGTATGCATATTACCTAGGCCATATACTATGTAATATGCATAAGATCTTTATTAAACGGTTATAAATGAGAATACAGTTAGAAAAAACCTTAACGGATAAAATAACAGATATTGCATCGCTTAAAAGAAAGATCGCTATGTGGCACTTTCAGGATAAGAAGGTTGTTTTTACCAATGGGGTTTTTGATCTTTTGCATACAGGGCATATTACATACCTTACCAAAGCCGCAGAGCTGGGAGACAAGCTGATAATAGGTTTGAATGCTGATGCCTCGGTAAAGCGCTTAAAAGGCCCCGACAGGCCTGTAAATGATGAGAACAGCCGGGCATTGTTGTTGGCTTCACTATTTTTTGTTGATGCGATTGTAATGTTTGATGATGATACACCGCTTAACCTGATCACAGAATTGCAACCCAATACGTTAGTTAAAGGTTCCGATTATACTATAGAAAATATAGTGGGCGCCAAGGAGGTTATTGCCAGTGGTGGCGAGGTTAAAACTATAGATTTTGTAGACGGGTTTTCATCAACTTCTATCATTAAAAAGATCAAAGGTCATTAAGACTTAAGTACACTTGGCTTAATTGTTTATCTTTGACTTTGTTATTTTAATATGTTTAGCAAGCACTGCAATAAAATATTTGAACAGGTTATTACAGATTATCATAGTTTTAATGATATAGACTATGTTCCGGAAAATCCTTTCAATGCTGATACTATAGAGAATTTACTATATGCCAAATGCTGGATAGATACTGCGCAATGGCACATGGAGGATGAGATACGTAATCCATCAATAGTGCCCGAGGAAGCCGTGCGCTGGAAGCGAAGAATAGACAAATCAAACCAGGATCGTACAGATATTGTAGAAGTTATTGATGATTATTTCTTTACTCAGTATAGAGACGTCAAACCAAAATCTTCTGCACGTTTTAATACCGAGAGCCCTGCCGGCGCTATCGATCGCCTTTCTATTCTTTTATTAAAAATATATCACATGCGCGAGGAAGCAACCCGCGCAAATATTAGTGAACAGCAACGCGAAAAGAATAACACAAAACTAAGCGTGCTTTTACAGCAGCGGGAGGATCTTTCATTAGCTATTGACGAGTTATTGGAAGATATTGAAAAAGGCGATAAGTACATGAAGGTGTACCGCCAAATGAAGATGTATAATGATCCGACGCTTAATCCTGTTTTATACAATAAGCAATAAATGACAACGCCCAGGCATTTACTGGTGATGCGCTTTTCGGCAATGGGCGACGTAGCCATGACGGTACCTGTTATTAAAGCTTTGTTAAATCAACATCCTGAGCTTACCGTAACTTTTGTTTCGCGGCCCGGTTTTAGTAGTTTTTTTTCGGATATCCCGCGGCTCAACTATTTTGCGGTTGATTTTAATACCGAATACAAAGGTTTTCCCGGGCTTGTAAAACTCTATAATCTGCTTAAAAGCAAGGCAACTTATACCGCAGTTGCTGATCTTCACAATAATTTACGATCAAACGTACTAGGCCTATTATTCAAGCTTTCCGGCATACCGGTTAAAGCTGCTGATAAAGGCCGCTTGGAAAAGAAACTGCTTACACGTTTTCCGGGTAAGGTTTTAAAACCGCTGAAGCGTACCGCACACCGTTACGCCGATGTTTTTACCGAACTAGGCTTTCCTATTGAATTGAACTATAGTTTGGATGGAGAAGTACAATCTTTATCCGACGAGATAAAGCAAATGTCCGGCGTAAAAAACGAAGCCTGG
>CBFGNU010000148.1:0-9639 GCA_965650195.1 uncultured Mucilaginibacter sp.
TTCGTAGTGGTTAAAATTTAACTTGAACGCCCATGGTGTAAACTCGCGGATTTGGATATGAATTACCGCCATTGCTGGTAATTTCAGGATCAAGCCCACCCGGCATATTGGTTATTTGCGCTATGTTTTGTCCCGCTATGTAAACCCTGAGATTTGAAACGCCTACGCGCTTTAACACCGTGTAAGGTATGGTATAAGCTATTTCAAGATTACGCAACTTTATGTAATAAAGATTTGTCTGCCAATAGTTATTCGGCCAATGCGTGGTCATCCAGTTGTTAGCACCACGTGTAAGCAACGGATATTTGCCTATGTTAAATCCACTGTTTCTATCCCAAATGTCTTTATACCAGGTCGAGTTGTCTGCCAGATACTGAGACACGTTTTGGTTAGAATCAAAATACCGCATATACCCCTGTTGCTCATACGTTGTTCCGGTAGCACCGGCAAAATCAGCCCTGATCTCAAATCCTTTATAGCTTCCACCCAGATTGAAACCAAAATTTATCCATGGCGTGCCGCTGTTTACTCTATAAGTAACCGTTTTCATATCCAGGTCATTGATAAATCCGTCGCCATTAACGTCCTCAAATTTAAAATCGCCGGGGCGAATGGTTCTGTTACCTTCGTGGTCCTGATCAATTGGATAGTTTCTGATCTCTTCCCAGCTTTGAAACTGGCCTATGCCTATCAGCTGCATTGTTCCGTCGCGGTATCTTCCTTCATCGTTGTTCGGGCCGCCTCTATACCTGGCCCAATCACTGGTCCAGCGCTCATCTTGTTTATAACGATATCCTGTTATCCAGCGCGAAAAGGTAAAGTTACCTCCGAAGAAATAATTAACCTCGCCAACTTTGTCTCTCCAGTTGATAGAGCCTTCAATACCACGTACAAAGTCTGAGTTTAGGTTCTCATTTGGACGCGAAAAACCTACCAGGTCCGGCAATAAAACATCTACCCGCCCGGCAGCCAGCCCCGTTTGCTGGCGTTGAAACCATTCAAAGCTGCCGCTAAGGCGGTTATTCAGCAAGGTTGCGTCAACGCCAAAATTTAATGCTTTAACTCGAGCCCAGGTTAAATTAACCGAAGGAAGGCCCGCTATTCTTGCCGTTATAACCTCTTGCCCATTAACTATAGCAACGCCCTGATTACCGTAATTATAGCCGGCCAGATAGTCTAAAGTACCACCAAGTTCCTGCCCCATTACACCATAAGACGCTCTTAATTTAAAATCGTTAATGTTGCTTAACAGCTTACTGTTTTTCCAGAAATCTTCTTCAGAAACACGGTAGGCTACGCTTCCTCCCGGAAAAAACCCCCACCTTTTACCGTCTATGTAACTAGGCGATCCATCATATCTTCCTACAAATTCTGCAATATATTTCCCTTTATAATCATAGTTAACCTTGGTTGAATAATTCTGTCTTTTCGTCAAAAAGCTAAGGTTATCTGTCAGGGTAGTAATTGCCGAAGGTGTATTAGGTATAAACGCAATTCCGTTTGCTGCAGGGCTACCCAACGCGTACAAATTAGGCGAAATATTACTTCTTGCTTCTACACCTGCAACCGCCTGTAAATTATGGCCGCCAAAAGATTTTTTATAATCTAACTGGAAGTTAGTTGTAATATCCCTGCTGTTAGAAAAATTCCGTTCCACATAGCGTGCCGCAGGTAAATTGGGCGCTAAATCATATTTTGATGTAGCAGTGTTATATATATACAGCAAAGGCGATTTTTCATGAAGGTCCTGCTGCGTATTGCTAAACGAATAGCTTCCAAGCGCGCGTGCCTTAAGACCAGGTAAAATTAAAACTTCTATATTGCCGTTAACGGTTATAGCATTTCTTATTTGCGAGTACTTGCCCGAGGTTTCATAACCTACCCAACCATAACTGTATTGAGGATCTACAGCTGAAATACCCGGATACGCGGGATTGTCATTGGCATATGGACGAAGGGTGGGCAGGTTACGGAATGCAGTTTGTTCTGCAAAGTCATAATCATCACCCGGCAAGCCTGCTTGCGAGGTCTCTTCTACACGGCCAATAATACCAACACCTACCTTAATACGCTTACTTATATTGGCATTCACTGTAGATTGAAAGTTGGTCCGCTTAAAGCCATCGCCCAGGTTGCGCATAATTGGCTTTTGCTGAAGGTTACCCACGCTTACATAATAGTCGGTGTTTTCAGAACCACCTGAAAAGTTGAAGCTGTTATAGATCTGCGGCGCTGTTTTGCCCCAAATAAAATCATACCAGTCAAATCCTTTATGCGCGTCGTCAGATTCATTCATCCATTTATCGTACTCTTCTCTGGTTATACTTCGCTGCGAGCTTACTTTTCCGTCTCCGTATGTTTCATTTTGCACAAGAGCTTTTATAAAGGTCTTTACATCGGCAGGTTTATTATAGTTAGCTACTTTTTGTATACCATAATAACTTTGGAAGCCAACTGTAGGCTTTTGGTTGCGTTTTCCTCTTTTTGTGGTAATAACAACTACGCCATTGGAAGCCAACATACCATAAATAGCGGCCGAACCGTCTTTTAACACCGATATAGATTCGATGTCGTTAAAGTCCATATTAGAGAAACTATTGTAATCGCGGGTAACACCATCAATAACGATCAAGGGTGTGCCATAGTTGCGGATCTGTAAGCTTGGTGCACTACCCGGCCGACCGTTGTCCTGTCTGAAGGTAACACCTGGTACCTTTCCAACCAACGCTCCTGACGCCGTAGCGGTACGAGAGTGAGAAAGTTCATCGGCAGTAACCGTTGATATAGCGCCGGCAAGTGTAGCCTTTCTGGTAGTTAAACCAAAACCGGTAATAACTACCTCGTCCAAATTTTGGGTTACTTTTGATAGTTTGATGTCGAGCACGGTTTTGCCGCCTACCGGAACTTCAAGATCCGTATAGCCTACAAATTTAACTACCAAAACCGTGCTGGCGCTGGGTACATCTATTGCGAATTTACCGGCAACGTCAACAGCTACGGCGTTTGTTGTGCCCTTTACTCCAACGGTTGCCCCGATTAAGGTTTCGCCGGTTGAAAGGTCGGTTACTAAGCCTGTTACTTTAAGTGGTTGAGCGTTTTGGGAGTACGCGACGTTATTTAGTGTTACAATAGCTAAAAACAAAACAGCTATTTTTAATGGTATTGTCTTTCCGAGCATTTTAAGCCGGTACAGTATTTCCTTGTGTGTAAAAAAAATCATAAAAAAAATGTTTACAAGTGGTTAATAATTAATTATCGCAAGGCGACGGTCATGAATGAGCACGATGGATGTTTACGAGGTGTTTTTCATATCACTATCTTTTAAGTTAATAAATGGCGAACATTACAATCCACGGATTCGGAATGATTGTAAGGCCCTAATTGGTAGTGCTAAAATGATGAAAGCGCCTTTTACATCGATTTCGTGATTGTTGAAATGATTTGCGCATTAGTTGATTTTTGCCCCTCTGAATAGCCTGAGAGGCTAAAAGTGGAAAAAATGAATTCTTATTACCTAAAAACTTAGGAGTTTGGCAACTTTTTTTTATAGACGCGACAGCAGTGAATTTCGGACATCAGCTGCTGTCGCTTTTTAACGTAACTAGAAGTTTAACTTTCATTAAACGAAATCACATCAAGTGTTTCGCTATTTAAAATCAAACCATAAGGTACCTGTCACAGAAGTGGTATTTAACTGCACATTCTTTTGGCTCTGGGGGCCCATATCTGCAGCCGGGTTAAACTTGGTGCCAATGGCGGGAATTGCGGTCATAAACCCGATATTCCCTTCCGGAAAGGGCGGGTTGGTATTTTCATTTAAAGCGCCAACAGGCTTGGGGGCTTTTAACATTTGCAGATAAATGTGCTCGTCGCCGGTATATACGGTAAAGGGGTGTTCCTTGTTTTGGATGGTCACCCAATAAAGATTGGCATGGTAACCCTTAAATTCGGGATATGTCCAGCTTTCGCCGGTGATGGTATTGTTGTAATCTTTTTGCCATACATTGAGCGTTCCGCCTTTCAGCCTGTTTTTCCATACACGGTAAGGGCCATCGCCCAGCCATTTCATCCCGGTAATGTTTTGTTCCGGATAGTTGAAGGTGATTCCATAAAAATCGGCATTCCCCCGGGGCAGGTAACTGTATTGCAGTTGTACAGGTTTACCCGGCGTAAATATCCATTTTACTTTGAAGTTAGGATCCGAGTAAATAGGTTCAATGATCTGGCTATCGCCCGTAGTGGATTTCCTGATCTCTTTAAATTGCATATTTACGCCTGCTAACACCGGCCCGTCGGATAATGAAACATCGCCTAAAACCGTTTTCACTTTTTTCAGGTAACCGGTAGCAGTATCAAAATAATAGGTAATGGCATCGCAGCTAACAATGATCTGCCCATTCTCTTCCTTTATCGTGCTTGCAGCAGATGAAGTACCCTTTGTCAATTTAGCCGTTATGGTTTGCTGGTTGGCAATTGCCCAGCTACGGCTTACTATTTCATTGCCGGCGCCATCCTTAACGTTCAGCCAAAGCGCCTCGCTGTTTTTCCAGTTAGCAGGTAAGGCCAGTTTAAGGTAACCGCTTGCACCCGGAGCTAAATTATAGCCCTTCACTATGCCCGAGGCGTTAATTGTTGGCGCGGCGGTTTTGTTTAACGGCGATGCAAAGCTGACCAGTTTCCAGTTAAAGCTGCATTGGTTAAGGTTGTTATAGATATAGCGGTTTTCGATATTTAACTTACCGTCAAAGCTTTGCGGCAAAGTAGCGGTGCTTATGTAAACCGGCGACCAGATCTCCTTAATGGTATAAAAGCTGGCCTCCTTCTCGCGGTGTGGACCTACAATTCCGTCGGGCGCATGGTTACCGTCGGCATCCAGTATATTATCCTTGTCGGTACGCACAACCGCACCATCCGCGTATACCCATAAAAAGCCGCCGGCATTGCGCGGGTTGCTCAGCATCTGGTTCCAAAAATCATCCAGACCGGCACCGTGCCCACCATCATAAAGTCCATGCATAAACTCTGTCGGGAAAAAAACATCGTTGCCGTACAGGTTACTGTTTACCACATAATTGTAGACGGGATAGTGTTTGGTGTCGGTGTTATTAAAACGTTCCCAAGGATGTATCACAGTGCGTTTCTGCGGATCATAAAGCGCATAGTCTTTGTCCAGATCACGGTTGAAGCCGCCTTCGTTCCCATTATCCCACAGCACAATACTTGGATGGTTTACATCGCGCACCATCATTTCCTTCACTAGCTTACGACCAACACCTGTATCATATTTAGCCTGCCAGCCGGTTATTTCATCCAGTACAAAAAGGCCCAGGGAGTCGCACACATCCAAGAAGCTCTGGTCGGGCGGGTAATGCGACATCCGTACCGCATTCATATTCATTTCCTTTATTTGCTTAATATCCAGCAGATCAATGGCTTTACTTAATGCGCGGCCCGATTCCGGCCATTCCGAGTGGTGGCAAACGCCCTTAAATATTATCTTTTTGTCGTTCACGTAAATGCCGTCGCCTTTACGTAACTCTACAGTACGAAAGCCGAAACGCTGCGTTATTTGATGAACAACCTTATTACCTGCCTTAATAGCGACCACCAACTTGTACAGGTTGGGCTGCTCCGGATTCCAGGTGGCCATATTTTTAAAGCCATGGTATAATGTAGTGCTATCCCCTTTAGCTTTAACCGTAAATGGTTCACCTACACGCAGGCCTTTCAAGGTCTGCACTTCGGCCTGGATTACCTGGTTGCTGTTGGTATTTTTATCAAAAACATCCAGTCTGATCTGCCCGTTGGCCTTGGCATCAATAGCGATACGATCGATATAGCTTTCAGGAACAATCTCTAAATAAACCGGCCGGTAAATACCGCCGAATATCCAGAAATCGCCGTTCCGCTCGGCCCGATTTACGGAAGCATCGGCCGACATTTTGCTCACCTTCACCTCCAGCAGGTTTTCGCCGTTTTTTAGCAGCCCGGTAATATCATACTTAAACCGATAAAATGCGCCCTGGTGCACCGGGCCGGCCAACTGCCCGTTTATCTTTACCTCTGCGTCGGTCATCACCCCTTCAAAAACAATGTACACCCGCTTATGCTGTGCGTTGGCCCCTAAGCTGAACCTGCGCTTATATAAACCCTCTTCGTCATTCTTCACTTTGTCGTGCCCGTAATTATAGGCACCAAAACCCTGAAATTCCCAGTTAGAAGGTACGGGGATAGTTGTCCACTGTCCGCTTTTGCGCCCTTTCGTACAGTAAAAATCCCAATTAACGGTATGGTCCTTGTCGGTTCCCGAAAGATTCTGACGAATAGTTGCAGTGCCGGTTTGCTGTGCCAAAGTGTGCACTGCAAAAAAAACAAGAAAGGTGATGGATAAAATGGTACGCCGCATACTGAATAGATTTATGCCCGCAAGCTACCAATTTTTTTATTTTGATCCATGATGCCCTATACCAGATGGTACCGTTGGAAAAAGGCATACTATGCATTCATCATTGAGCGAAAAGTATCTTAAACTCGGTCCACGCTTCTCTGGCTTCGAGTGAAAACTTGAATCCATGGTTTTGCAGCACTTCCCGAACAAGAGTCAATCCAATGCCCTGGCCATTGGGCTTTGTACTGAAGAAAGGTGTAAATATTTTTTTACTTGTCTCTTTGCTGATACCCGAGCCGTTGTCTTTAATGGAAATGCTTAACGGGTTGGCGGCGGTACTGATGATGATTTTACCATTGGTGCCAAGGGCTTCGATGGAATTTTTTAAGATATTGATCAGCACCTGCTGCATTTGTTCCACATCCATTAAAACAAGATAATGCTGATTACTTAACTGCCATGTCCACTCAACCTCTTTTTGTTTACCTTCTGCTTCCATCAGTATCTGTACGGATCTGAGTACCTCATGAAGATCCGTTTCTTCCTTAACCGGCTCAGGCAACTTAACCACCTTTGCAAAGTTAGACATGATATTACTTAAGGCCGTATTGCGATTCACAGCTACCGATAAACCGTTTCGATAGTCTTCCCTGTACAGCGGGTCCAACTGGTCTTTATAGTTAAGAAAGGTGTTCAATATTGAGTTGATCGCTCCTATAGAATTATTGACTTCATGAGACATCATCCGGATCACTTTTTCGTACGCGCTCTTTTCTCTTTTATATATTTCATCCGTTAACTCTTCAATAATAATAAAATAGTGCGGATAGCCAAGATCAACAAAATGGGCTTTCCGGCATTTGTATACCTGCATCCCGTTAACGGTGATGCTGGTTGAGTCGCCATCCTGCAAAAGGCACAGTTCCTGCGCTAAAATGTGGGGAATATCTTTCAGATCCTGATCCTCCGGGCCCATGTCCAGCATACGGCGCGCTGCGGCATTGAGCGCTCCAATCTTATTGCCCCCGTCAAGCAGGATGATGCCGGATGGAGAGGCCTGGATGAGCTTGTCCAATAAATGGTTCTTTTCGCTTTGCCTTATCCGCTCTTCCCTTAACTGATCGATCATTTGGTTGTATACAGCTATCAGTTCATCCATCTCGCTGTGGCCAACTTTTACCAGCCGCATATTAAAATCTTTGTCTTTTATCGACTCAATACCCGAAGCGATAAGATCAAAGGGTTGGCCAAAGCCCCGGTACAGCCATATGGTACAAATAAAAGATAACAGGATCAAAACCTCGCCCACCGCAAAAAAAGCCTGGTTCACCTTTAACAGCTGGCTAACCAGGCCGATAAAGACGAGGTGTATTATGACAGCGTAAATAATGAATTTATTTTTGAGCTTCATGGGGTATCTGATATTTTTCCAGCTTACGGTATAGCGTTCCGCGACTTAAACCTAATGACCGCGCCACCTTGCTGATGTTGCTATTATGGAACTCCATTGCCTTTTTTATCATGGAAAGCTCCATTTCGTCGATGGTAAGGCTGCCTACCGCCGGCAAACTGAAGCGCGCGCTCCGGTTACGACCGGCTTCTATCTGGCTTTCAAAATCCCTGATGTCAAGCAGGTCCTTTTCGGCCACCAAAACGGTTCGTTCTACCAGGTTTTTAAGCTCTCTTATGTTACCCGGCAGGGGCAGGTTTTTAAGCCAGGTGCAGGCCCTTGGGTGGATCTTAAGCTCTTTACGGCCATAAATAGTCTTCAGGTTATGGATGAAATAATTAGCCAGCAGCGGAATATCGTCCGACCTTTCGCGCAGTGGCAGCAAATGCACGGTGATGAGGTTGATCCTGTAATATAGATCTTCGCGAAACTTATTTTCTGCAACCATTTGCTGCAGGTCGCGGTTAGTGGCGCAGATTATCCTTACATCAACGGTCCTGGTGCGACTGTCGCCCAGCACTTCGTAGGTCCTGTCCTGTAACACCCTTAATAATTTAACCTGGCTGTTCAGGTCAAGGTCACCAATCTCATCCAAAAAGATAGTTCCCCTGTGCGCCATTTCAAATCTTCCAACACGATCATTTTTCGCATCGGTAAAGGCGCCCCGCTTGTGCCCGAACATCTCACTTTCAAATAAAAAAGAGGAGATGCCGCCTAAGTTGACTTTAATAAAGGGCCTGTTTTTACGTGTACTGTTTTGATGGATCGCTTCCGCGATGAGCTCTTTGCCGGTACCGCTTTCGCCGGTGATCAATACAGATGCATCTGTGGCGCTGATACGGCCAATTGTTTTAAGAACAGACAACAGCTGCGCATCTTCCCCAATAATATTCTGAAAGCCATATTGCTGATTCAACTGCTTCCTGGTGAGCGAATTCTGTGTGGCGGCGTTTTTTGGGTCAGCCAGTTGTAATACGGTGCGGATGGTTTGCACCATGTGGGCATTGTCCCATGGTTTATGAATAAAATCAGCCGCGCCGTTTTTCATACCCTCCACAGCCAGGGCAATAGAACCCCAGCCGGTCATAAGTATGACGGGTAAAGCCGGTTGCAGCAATTTGATCTTTTTAAGCGCTTCCATGCCTTCCTCTCCCGAGGTTTCCAAAGAGAAATTCATATCCAGCAAAACCAAACCCACCGGTTTCTCCTTAATGATTGTATATGCTTCTGCCGGATTGGCTGCTGTCCAAACCACAAAGCCTTCCTGTTTTAAAAGAAGGCTTAATGAGGTTCTTACCGCAATATCATCATCCGTAATAAGGATCATACGTGTTTTATTTTATAGGTAAATCTAAAACTATTCTTCATGTAATGCTGCTGCGGGTTGAATTTTTGAGGCCAGTCTCGCCGGATATAACGCGCATAATATCACCAATAGGTAGATCACAATTGCCCCGATCAGCATGGAGGAATAATAAAATGAAGCCGATCCGAACGCCTCAAATATAGCGAACTGCCAGGCCACGATAATTCCCGGTACTATGGCAATGGTTGCCAGCATGATGACCTCGAGAATGACCTGCCAGTAAATTTCCCCTGCTACCGCTCCGGTGGCGCGGCGTAGACCTATTTCCTGCCGGCGCCGGTTGATGTTCTGGTATAAGATACTGAAGAGACCTAGGACGGTATTGATAATAAGAAAGCCGGACAGGAAGCCCATTACGATTGCTACGCTATTAGTTTGTGCGGCGGCATCTTGCTTATATTGTTTAACCGGCGTAACATTCTCGATAAACTCGCT
>CBFGNU010000149.1:0-9628 GCA_965650195.1 uncultured Mucilaginibacter sp.
CGCGGGTCATTAAACTGGGTTGGGTTAACAAAAATGCTGCATACCACAACATCGCATTGTTGCTGCGCGGCGCGTACAAGCGATAAATGCCCGTTGTGCAGCGCCCCCATGGTTGGTACGAAGCCTATTTTAAGGCCTTTTTGCCGTAAAGGCAACAGATATTGCTCAAGGCTTTGTTTGGTATTAAAATGTTTCACGGCGTTGGCAACAGTAAAAGGCGGCTAAGTTGCATAATAGATCATTAATAACCAAACTACTTGTGTAATTGGTTGATAGTTGTTATTATAATGCTTATATTTGCAAACCCAATTTTTTTGGGTAAGTTTTATAATTTAAATTCTGAATTGGAGATGGGTAAATCTAAGCTATTGTTTATAACTCATGAAATGTCGCCTTTCCTTGAACTCACTAAAATTTCTGAAATAACACGGCAGCTTCCGCAGGCAATGCAGGAGAAAGGCTACGAGATCCGTATCCTTATGCCTCGTTTCGGTAATATCAATGAGCGCAGGAATCGCCTTCATGAAGTGATCCGCTTATCGGGTATGAATATTATCATTAATGATAATGATAATCCGCTGATCATTAAAGTCGCCTCTATTCCGGCGGCGCGTATGCAGGTTTATTTTTTGGATAACGAAGAGTATTTTCAACGAAAGCATGTGTTTGAGGACAAAGACGGGAAGTTTTATGCCGATAACGATGAGCGGATGATATTTTTCTGCAAAGGAGCATTGGAGACGGTGAAGAAATTAGGATGGGCTCCTGATGTTATACACTGTCATGGTTGGATGAGCTCATTAGTACCGGCGTATTTAAAAACTACGTACAAAGACGATCCTACCTTTAAGAACTCAAAAATAGTTTACTCTATTTATGACAATGATTTTAAAGGCGATATGGCCCCTGATTTTGCTCAAAAAGCAGTAATGGGTGGTATGACCGAAGAGCATACTGAAATGTACAAGCCGGGCAGCAATACATCGCTGTACGAAGGCGCTATACATTACAGTGATGGGATTGTGTTGGCAGGCGAAAATATCGATGAGGATGTGTTAAATAATGTTAAAAACAGCCATAAATCGGTTTTAGAGTTCAATTCTACTGCAGATTTCGAAAATTATTACAATTTTTACGACGAAATTACCACTGAAGAATTGGTAAATGTTGTATAAGCTTTGAGATCAAATATGAAATTTTTCAGATTAGACTTATTGACCCTGTTAATAAGTCTTTTTATTTTAAGCAGTTGCAAAAAGCAAGGCTCTGTTAATCTTGGTGTTAACGATGAAACCTTGATAGAAGGCAAACTGATAGACACAGCTTCTGTATTTGTTAGTACTGTACGTGAAGAAGACGCAAGTGCATCCGGATTAACGCGAACACCATTGTCGTATTTTAAAGACCCGGTTTTTGGTATTACGGAATCTAACGTGGCAATGGATTTGAATTTGCCCGGTAGCGCCGCTTATAATTTGCCAACAGGTACCATAACAATAGACTCGGCTATATTGGTTTTACCGTATGCCAACGGTTTTTACGGCGACTCAATAACCACCCGCTTTAAGGCAAATGTATACCAGTTAGATGAGCGTTTGCTGAACTCGGCAGCTTATCCGGCTTCAAAAAAATGGAAGTATAAGAATACTACGCTACTGGGCACACAGTCGTTCCTTTCAAGAACACATGACAGCGTAAAAGTAGTAGAGCCTATAAGAGCGAAAAAGGATTCGTTGATGAAATTTGCACCGCACTTGCGTATCCCTATAAACCCGCAATTTATAAGGAGTAACTTGTTTGATGCACCTGCATCGCAGCTAACATCAAACCTTGTTTTCAAAAATGCGGTTAACGGGTTATACGTTACGCTTGATAAAGCACAAACAGGCCCGGGCGGTACATTTATGTTAAACATGGACTCGGCTGCTGTTAAAGTGTATTTCAGGACAAAAACAACCACTACTGCCGGGGTTGATAAGATAGATACCTCGTATATAATACTGCCAAGCGCAGTTAGATCGGCCGAGATCAGTCATAATTATACAGGTACCGCTATAGCAACTGAACTGGCCAGCACCCAAAAAACGCGTGGTAATTTTTACCTGCAAGGTTTATTGGGCTTAAGGGCCAAAATACAGTTCCCTTATTTAAAGGAAATTAGTACTAAAGTTGGCAGTGATATAATTGTTAATCGTGCCGAGCTGGTTATATCTGCTCAACCGGGTACAACGTTTCCGTACGAAGCATTGAGCAGTTTAATGTTTTACAGGCTCGACATTGCGAAACAACGTATCAATATTCAGGACAATATGTCGTCAGACCCTCGTGCAAATGCGTCATACGGCGGATTTTACAATTCGGCAAAAAAAGAATACCACTTTTTGGTAACCGCCTACGTGCAAGACCTTATGCGCGGAAAAGTGGTTGACTATGGAGCGTATTTAGGTGCCGTGAATAACCAGGGATCGAGTTTTTTTAGCGACGTAAGGCCGGATCCGCAACTGGATGGCCGATCTGCTCTTATTGGCTTTGATAAGGACTCTCCTTCGCCAAATCGTATTAAACTTAATATAATTTATACCAAAGTGGCTAAATAGGGCGTTTCTGCTGCAGAAATGTTGTTTATTTACCATTAAAAAACAATCAGCTATATAATCTTCTTATATAGCTGATTATTTTTACAGCTTTTACTAAATTAAAATTTATGTGTGGAATTGTAGGCTATGTAGGCCACAGAGACGCTTATCCAATAATTATTAAAGGCCTGCATCGCCTTGAATACCGGGGATACGATAGTGCCGGTGTTGCTTTGTTTGATAAAGACTTAAAAGTATACAAGAAAACCGGTAAGGTAAGCGACCTTGAAGAGTTTGTTAAAGGCATTAAACTTTCCGGAACAATAGGCATGGGCCATACACGCTGGGCAACACATGGAGCGCCAAGCGACCGTAATTCGCATCCGCACTCATCCGGAGACCGCAAGCTGACCATCATCCATAACGGCATTATTGAAAATTACGGCATTATAAAAGAAACCCTGTTGGCAAAAGGGCACATTTTTAAAAGTGATACAGACACAGAGGTTTTAATACACCTGGTTGAGGATATTTTGACCGAAACCGGTGTTGATTTAAAAGAAGCTGTGCGTATTGCCCTTAACAGGGTTATAGGCGCTTATGCCATTGTTATAATAAGCGCAGACGAGCCCGACTTGCTTATTGCCGCCCGTAAAGGCAGCCCAATGGTTATAGGTGTAGGCAAGGGCGAGTATTTTGTAGCATCAGACGCTACACCTATAGTGGAATATACCAAAAACGTTATCTACTTAAACGATAACGAAATAGCCTACATTGAGCGCAATAACCTGCTGATTAAGAATATTGACAACACTGTTCAGACCCCATATATTCAAGAGCTTGACCTGAAATTGGAGATGCTTGAAAAAGGCGGCTATGATCACTTTATGTTAAAAGAGATATATGAGCAGGCCCGTTCTATACGCGATTGCATGCGTGGACGCATTTACCCCGATAAAGGCAAGGTGCAGTTGGGCGGGATAAAAGAGTATGCTGATAAATTAAAAAATGTTGACCGTATTATCATTGTAGCCTGCGGCACATCATGGCATGCAGGTTTGGTTGGCGAGTACCTGATTGAAGAATACGCGCGTATATCTGTTGAAGTAGAGTATGCTTCTGAGTTCAGGTATCGTAATCCGATTATTTCTGAAAAAGATATTGTTATAGCCATATCACAATCAGGCGAAACAGCCGATACCATGGCGGCGCTTGAACTGGCAAAAGAAAAGGGCGCAACTATATTCGGTATATGTAATGTGGTGGGTGCTTCCATACCACGTATTACCGACGCGGGGGTTTATACGCATGCCGGCCCCGAAATTGGTGTGGCATCAACCAAAGCGTTTACCGCCCAGGTTACCGTTTTAACGCTGATGGCTTTTTATATTGCCCAAATACGCGGCACCATGAGCCGGAGCAGGTTAATGGCGCTTTTAACGGAGCTTGACCAGATCCCCGGATTGGTGGAAGAAACACTTAAATGTAATGATGAGGTTAAGAAGATAGCTGAAATATTCAAAGATTCAAGCAATTGCTTGTTCCTGGGCAGAGGAAGTTCGTTTCCCGTTGCTCTGGAGGGGGCTTTAAAGCTTAAGGAGATATCATACATACACGCCGAGGGTTATCCGGCGGCAGAGATGAAACACGGCCCTATCGCCCTTATTGACGCCGAATTGCCTGTTGTGTTTATCGCTACCAAAAATTCTTCGTATGAGAAAGTGGTTAGCAACATACAGGAGGTAAAGGCCCGTGGTGGGCGTGTTATTGCCATTGTTACCGAAGGTGATACCGATGTTAAGGGTATGGCCGACTACGTGATTGAAATACCTGCAACTAACGATGCGTTTGTGCCCTTGTTGGCAACTATACCATTGCAGCTGCTGGCTTACCATATAGCGGTTATGCGTAATTGTAATGTAGACCAACCCCGCAATCTGGCAAAATCAGTTACGGTAGAATAGATATAACTAATATAAACAAAGGCGTCCCGTGCAAACAGGACGCCTTTTTTGTTTATTAGTAAATGTAAAATGAAACATGTTTGCGTATTTTAGCCCTGTAAACCCAATTTTATGGAAAGCCTGGCACCCAATATTTTTGTATATGATATGAAAGCTACTATTGCCTTTTACAAGGTGTTGGGCTTTAAAATAACTATGTCTGTACCGGAGGATGGCGATGAACTGGTTTGGGCAATGATGGCTAACGGTAGCGTTACCCTAATGTTCCAGACTTTTGAAAGCCTGGCGGATGACCTGCCCGAGATCTCCCGCACTAATGGCGGCTCGCTGTTATTGTATATCAATTTAAAAAACATAAAGCAATTTTTTGAGGATATAAAAGACAAAGTGACCGTTTTAAAAGGTTTAGAAACCACATTTTACGGAGCCACCGAGTTTTCTATAAAGGACAATAACGGTTATGTACTTACATTTGCCGAACATGAATAATCCACTGGTATATAAACGTACAGACCATATTAACATTTGCGTACCCGTTGAGCGACTGGAAGAAGCGCGCCAGTTTTATAAAACTGTTATGGGTCTGCAGCAAATAGAACGACCGGACGTTTTCAATGTTCCGGGGCATTGGTTTACCTGGGCAGATATTGAACTGCATATTGGCATTGAACCCGTATCGCCCCGCTCTGCAAGGCATACCGCTTTTGAGGTAACGGATATAGCCGCGTCGCGCAGCTGGCTGGAGCAAAACGGCATTAAATTATACGAAGAACCTTTAATTCCTGGTCGCGCCCGCTTTACATTTTATGATCCGTTTGGCAACAGGTTGGAGTTGCTGGAGTATGTGGCCCCACCGCAGTAGGAATGGCTTTAGATAAGCCTGGCATTTTTGTACATTTGCCGCATGGCTGTAATTAAACCATCAGTACCCAAAGGCACCCGCGATTTTTCTCCCTTAGAGATGGGCCGCCGCAATTTCATTTTCGATACCATAAAAAGTGTTTTCCGTAAATACGGCTATCAGCAGATAGAAACCCCGTCGATGGAAAACCTGAGCACCCTAACCGGTAAGTATGGCGATGAAGGGGATAAGCTGATGTTTAAGATATTGAACAGCGGGGATTTTTGGGCCGAAGCAGAAAAGAAGCAAAAAGAACTGTCATCAAAAGCCCTTACTTCTGTTATCTCCGAAAAAGCCCTCCGCTATGACCTTACCGTGCCCTTTGCCCGCTACGTAGTACAGCACCAAAACGAAATAACGTTCCCGTTCAAGCGTTTCCAGGTGCAACCTGTTTGGCGTGCAGACAGGCCGCAAAAGGGCCGTTACCGCGAGTTTTTTCAGTGCGACGCTGATGTGGTGGGCTCTGATTCTTTACTTAACGAGGCAGAGTTTGTGCTGATATACGACGAGGCGCTTAGCAAGTTGGGTCTAAAAGACTTTACCATTAAGATCAATAATAGAAAGATCCTATCGGGCATAGCAGAGATCATAAACAAAGCCGATAATATAATTGACCTTACGGTAGCCATTGATAAGCTGGACAAAATTGGTTTTGAAGGTGTTGTTAAAGAATTACAAGATCGCGGCTTTACCCAGGCGGATATAGAACGCATTCAGCCCATAATTTTACTGCAAGGCAGCAACGAAGAAAAGTTAACTGAGATGCGCGATGTGCTGGCAACATCAGCAACAGGTATTAAAGGCTGTGATGAGATCGAAGCAGTTTTCAACTACCTTAAACTCTGCAAACTGCAAACCGCCAAAGTGGAATTGGACATAACCCTTGCGCGCGGACTAAACTATTATACCGGTGCTATCTTCGAAGTGAAAACCAACGAGGCCCAGATGGGCAGCATCGGCGGCGGTGGCAGGTATGATGATCTTACAGGTATGTTCGGCTTAAAGGGGCTAACGGGTGCAGGTATATCATTTGGTGCTGACAGGATCTACGATGTAATGGAAGAGCTTGATCTTTTCCCGGAAGATGCCGGGCAGGCATCGCAGGTTTTAATTTGCTGCTTTGATAAAGAAGGCGAATTATATGCACTGCCGTTACTGCAGCAGCTTCGCGCAGCCAATATAAGCGCTGAACTGTATCCTGCCGGAGCGAAGATCAAAAAGCAGTTAGATTACGCTAACAGCAAACATATTCCCTATGTTATTCTAATAGGTAGCGACGAAATGCAAAGCGGCCGGCTTACTGTTAAAGACATGCTAACAGGTACACAGGAAAGGCTGTCGGCAGAAGAAATAGTAGCTAAGTTTTCCTGAAACTTTTTACCACAATTTATAAAAGGGAAATTGGTATTTTAATAAATACCATTATATTTAATACCTAATACCAACGTATCACAATGAATAAAATTTTTACCACACTTTTATTGGGTGCCCTTGCATTTGCGGGGAAAGCCCAAACTACCGCTCAAAATCTTCCGGCTGTAATGCCTTTCGGAAAAGTAGAAGTTGCAGATCTGGAAATGAAAGCCTGCGATTTTGAAAAAGACGCCAATGCAGAAGTATTATTTGATAAGGCCAGCGTATATTTTGATCAGCAGTTTAATATTATGCTTCAGCGGCATAAGCGCATTAAAATATTCAATGAGAATGGATTAAAAGAGGCCGAAGTGCGAATTCCATTTTCCGGAGGCAACCGGCTGGAGTATATTACCGGGTTACAGGCACAAACAATTAATATGGTAAATGGCAAGCCCGAAATTATTAAGCTCGATAAGAGCCAGATATACACTAAAACTATTGATAAGGTTAGAAGTGAAATTGCCTTTACATTCTCTAATGTAAAAGCGGGTAGTATAATTGAATATAAATATACCTGGAACACCATCTCCTATAGCAATTTCCCCGATTGGGCCTTTCAGGAAAAAATCCCTGTAAGGTATAGCGAATATAGTACCAAGGTGCCCGAATATTTTACCTATGGCACGCAAACACGCGTTTATGAGCCGTTTGTAAAGGATATTTCTAAAGACGAGTCAGAAACCGGCTACAATGTGGAAGTAAGGGAGAGAGCGATGGCCAATGTACATTCTTTACCCGATGAACCCTACATGTCATCGTACGCCGATAACCGCCAATGTTTGTTATTCCATTTAACTAACATAACCGCTCACTCAGCAGGTATTTTTAAGTCTTTTTCGGACACGTGGGCAAAAGTTGGAGGTATACTGGCAGAGGATGAAGATTTTGGTAGCCAGCTCAGGAAAAAACTAAAAGGAGAAGAAATTATACTGGCTAATGCCGCCAAGTTAAAAACCAGCGATGAAAAAATAGCTTATATTTTTAACGAAGTAAAAAATACCATGAAATGGGATGGGATTGATCGTTGGTATACAACCCAAAGCACGCCTAATGCCTGGGAAAAAAAGACCGGAAATTCAGCTGAGATAAACCTGATTTTGTACCATTTGCTTAAACAGGCAGGCGTAAAGGCTTACCCAATGGTTGTTAGCACGCGTGAGCACGGTAAAGTACGGCCATTTTATACATCGCTTTCGCAATTTAACCGCGCTGTTGCTTATATCCCCATGGAAAATAAGGAGTATGTGCTTGATGCTACCGGCAAATACAATGTTTTTAATGAAATTCCGGCGGAGCTACTCAATTCATCAGGTTTGTATATCGATAAATCAGAAAACGTTTTTGATATAGTTTCGATTAACAACGAAAAACCGGTAAGCCAGACGGTATTTATCACTGCACAAATAAAACCTGAAGGAAAGATTGAAGGCACAGCTAGTATAAGAAGCGGCGGTTATAACAGAACAGCCGCCGTAACAAGATATAAAACAGACGGAGAGCAAAAATATATTGATTATTTGCGCAATGACGATAATAATATAAAAGTTGCTTCTTTGAAGTTGGATAATTTAGATACGGACACTTTACCACTGCTCCATACGGTCAATTTCAGTGCGCAGCTTGCCGGATCAGACGAGTCATATATTTATCTTAATCCTAACTTATTTTCTTTATTAAAAAAGAACCCCTTTTTAGCCGAGACAAGGCTAACTGATATTGAATTTGGTTACACCAGAACCTTTAGCATAGGCGGAAGGTATACGCTGCCTGCTGGGTTTAAAGTTGATGCCATGCCAAAATCGGGCAAAGTAGTTATGCCCGACAAAAGCGTTGTACTAACCCGTATAGTTGGCGAACAGGATGGAGTTTTATCTGTTCGGTACGTTGTTGAGTTTAATAATGCTATCTATTTAAAGAAAGATTATCCGGATTTCAGGGCATTTGTTAAGGTTTTATATGAGATGCTGAACGAGCCTATAATATTAAAAAAGGCCTAACTAACGACCATAACTACACCATGCCCCATGAATAAGATTACGACATTTTTATTGGTTGCTATCGCGCTGGCAGGCAACGCCCAAACTCCTGCTCAAACCACAACCGGCCTAATGCCTTTTGGCAAGGTAGATTTAGCCGACCTGGAAATGAAGGCTTGCGATTTTGAAAAAGATGCAAATGCCGAAGTATTATTTGATAAGGGGGAGATTTATTTTGACATAAAGTTTGATATTCTGTATGAACGCCATAGACGAATTAAAATATTTAATGAGAATGGACTAAAGCAAGCAGAAATACGCATTCCGTATTATGGGGGCAATCGCCTCGAATATTTAACAGGAATACAGGCCCAAACTATTAACCTGGTTAACGGCAAACCCGAGATAACCAAGCTAGATAAAAAGTTGATCTACACCAAAACCATTGATAAAGTAAGGAGCGAAATAGCCTTTACCTTCCCAAATGTAAAAGCGGGTAGTATAATTGAATATAAATATACCTGGAGCACAGTATCTGTAAGTAATTTTCCGGACTGGTTTTTTCAGGACAGGATCCCCGTTCGCTACAGCGAACTTACAACATCAATTCCCGGCGCTTATTATTATAGAACACAGGTAAGAACCCGCGATCCGTTTGTGAAAGATGTTTCAAGCGAAGAACGTAAGTTGGGTCATAACAATCAGGCGCGGACAATAGCCCTGGCCAATGTGCGTTCCCTGCCGGACGAGCCTTATATGTCGTCTTTTGCTGATAATTTGCAATGTATCACATTT
>CBFGNU010000150.1:0-9623 GCA_965650195.1 uncultured Mucilaginibacter sp.
GTTTTATCAATTTTATTTTCAAAACAACAAATATGGCAGCAACAAAAACGCCTGCTGCAACAAATTCATACCGGCTGTTAGTTATACCCCAGTAAGCACTCATCAGGGTTATAAAAATACCGATATTGTAAACGGTATTAAGTAATATCTGCTTGCCCATTTAGTAAACCACTATATCGGGGTCTATCTCTGCCGACCACGCTAAAATGCCACCTTGTAGGTTAGAGAGATTGGTAAAGCCTTGCTGCTCCAGTTGCATAATGGCTGCGGCGCTGCGTTTACCACTACGACACATTACCACAACCGGTTTGTCTTTAGCTATTTTATCGGTTTCAATTAATATGCCGCCTAACGGTATAAGTACACCGCCCAAGTTTGAAGTTTCGTACTCAAAATCTTCTCTTACATCAATTAATTGAAAATCTTCTTTATTATCTATCTTTTCTTTTAGTTCCTGTACGCTTATTTCCTGCATGGTTTTTAAATTTTATCAATCAAAGGTAAGTGTTCTGTATTAAATATTTAAGCCATACTTTTGTAACAATACGCCCTCTGGAGCGTTTCATTGTATATTGAAGATCTATGAATAAAATTACCCGGTTTTTCTGGTTCTGCTCGGGCGCGCATGTTGATATATTAAAGAAATACCCCGTTGAGCATAATAAGTATGTAGGCATAGGGGCAACTATATTTTTTACCGCACTTTTTGCGTCATTATCCGGTGGTTATGCTATGTATTTCGTTTTTAACGGCGATGCTTTTGCCGTTGGTTTCGCTATACTTTTCGGCTTGCTTTGGGGTACCGCCATTTTTAACATGGACCGGTATATTGTATCAAGCATTAACAAAGAGGGCAGCACTAATCAGCAGATATTACAGGCGTCCCCACGTATTTTGCTGGCTATAATGATCGGTATTGTTATATCGCGCCCATTGGAGTTAAAGATATTTGACAAAGAAATAAGACAGAAACTAAAAACCTCTTACCTCAAGGGTCAAAACCGAAAGATTGACACGCTGCAAAAAACCTATGTGCAAAAGTATGGTATGGAACTGGCTAAAAGTTCTGAATTACGCAAAGAAAAAGACTCGTTAGAGAAAGATATAAACCGGTCACGTTACCAACTGAACCAGGAAGTTTTCGGGGATAAAACCAATCAAACCTCGGGTGTTGTAGGCTATGGCACCTATGCCAAGCGAAAGGAGGAGGTTTTAAAAGAGAAGCAGGACCGGCTTAAAACCGTAACCACTGATGTGGAAAGCCTGGATCAGTACCTCAGTAAGCGGAAGGATTTTGAAGGGTTAAACAATCTGCGTCTTTTTAGCGAAAAGCAATTAGACAGCCTTGCCAATGTAGCCGGCTTTGCCGACCGCAACTGGGCGCTGGGTCAACTCGGTTACAACACTGATGGTACGCGAGACCTGGATACCTACCTCGCCATATCATTCATAGGCTATTTGTTTATATTGTTTGAATGCTTACCGGTTTTTGTTAAGCTGATGTCGCCAAAAGGGCCTTATGATGTTGCCATTTCTAAAATGGGCGAGGCTGATATACATTACGCGGAGCGCGACAAAGAGCGGGATATAGCCATAACCGACAGCGTTTTCGACCATCACCTGGATGAAGATGTCGGTAACAGGAAGAAGGCGCTCAAAGATCAGTCAGAAAACGATATGACGCGGTACCGTTACAGATAATTGTATAAAGGGTGCTGTTGTTTCTTTTTTTACGTTATTTTGCCTTTAATTAACTGATGTAATGAAAAAGCTTGTTCTACCTGGCCTTGTCGCCTTATTTTTTGCGTGCGCCGCTGTTGGGCAACCCCCGGCCAAACCCCTTTATTATACCATATCTTTCCCCAACGCGGCACATCACGAGGCCGAAATAGTACTGACTATTCCCAAAGCGCCGGAAGGTATTTTAAGTCTGGGTATGAGCCGTTCATCTGCAGGACGATATGCCACTCATGAGTTTGGTAAAAATATTTATAACCTTAAGGCTTTTAATACCGATGGCACTCCGCTTTTGATAAAACAGGTTGAAGGAGATAAATATGAAGTAGCTGAGCATGGCGAGGTTGTTAAAGTAAGCTACACACTATTTGGCAACTGGACCGATGGCACTTATACAGGCATTGACGTAAGTCACGCCCACCTGAACATGCCGGCCACTTTTTTGTGGATAGCTAACACTGGGCAGGACACACGCGAGATCCGTTTTGAGTTTAATGATCTGGATAAATATGGCTGGAAGGTAGCCACCCAGTTAAAGCATGAGGGTGCTAATGTATATTCGGCGCCTAATTTTCAATATATGATGGATAGCCCCACGGAGTTATCCAACCATAAAACAAATACCTGGACGGTAGCTAATCCCGATGGAAAAAATCAGAAGATAAACCTTACGATACATTCTGCCGATGACCAGCCCACTATTGACAACTTTGGTAAAATGGTGCAAAAAATGGTGTTGGAGGAGCAAGCCATTTTTGGCGAATTACCTGCCTATGATTATGGTGAATACACCTTTTTAGACGACGTATACCCCACCAATGCCAGCGATGGTATGGAACACAGAAATTCTACCTGTATTGTTGATGTTGCCCAAAAGGTAGCGGGTAACGAAACAAATTTATTGGGCACCTTCTCTCATGAATTTTTCCATGCCTGGAATGTTAAGCGCATCAGACCAAAGGCATTAGAGCCTTTTAACTTTACGCATGCCAACATGAGCAGCGAGCTTTGGTTTGCCGAAGGGTTTACCCAATACTACGGCGAACTAATATTAACCCGTACCGGGGTTTATACCACCGACGATTACACCGGCATTTTAAGTGGATTAGTAAACGCTATTTTAAACACGCCCGGCGCGGCAAAATATCCGGCAACGGAGATGAGCCGTAAGTCGGTTTTTACGGATGCCGGTGTTTCTATTGATGCTGTTAACTACGCTAATAATTTCACCAGTTACTATACCTACGGCGGGGCCATTGCACTGGCGCTGGATTTGAAGTTGCGTAGTGATTATAACTTAACATTGGATGATTATATGCGGGCAGTTTGGCTGGAAAGGGGTAAAAAAATGAAGCCCTACACTATTCCTGATCTGCAAAGCGATCTGGCGAAACTAACCAAAGACACCAAGTTTGCGGCTGATTTCTTTAACCGCTATATCTACGGAACAGATAAAAATAATTACGAAGCGCTGCTTGCTAAAGCCGGACTGATATTAAGGAAAGCGCAACCGGGTAAGGTATGGTCGGGTTTATCCGTTGCCGGAACAAGGGGCCGCTCGGGGCAGGTGCAAGCCAGCACAGCAAATGGATTAACTGTTAGCGGCACATTGATTGGTTCACCGTTGTACAGCTCGGGTATTGATGCAGGCGATGTTATCCTTGCCGCTGATGGTAAGAAAATAAGCGATGCGACATCATTTAACCAGATGCTTGCCGCTAAAAAGCCGGGTGATAAAGTGATGGTAAAATACACCAACCGCACCGGCGAACATGAAACCACAGTAACACTTACTGAAAATCCCGCTTTTGAAATTGTAACATTTGAAAAAGCGGGCAAACAACCCAATGCCGAACAGTTGACTTTTAGGAATAACTGGCTATCATCCAAAGTTAAGTAAGCTCATGAAAAAATTGCTTGCTATCGTTTTTCTGTTAAGCTTATCGGTTTATAGTCATGCTCAGAAGGTAGATAAGCTGATAAAGGAACGGCGGGTTAGGCGTATTATAAAAACGCTCTCGGCTGACGATATGCAGGGCCGAGGAACTTTTACACCGGGCATTGAAAAGGCGGCTCAGTTTATCGAAAGCCAGTTTAAAAGTATTGGCCTAAAACCGTTTGAAGGTGCTACCTGTTTTAGGCAGGTTGTTAATCCTAAAACGTTGGGTCCGGTACGGGCTATACCGGAAGTTAAGATGGATTACTCGAAGGTGGCGTCGAGCCCGTTTTTTAACGTGGTAGGTATACTGCCGGGAAAAAGCAAGCCGGATGAGTATGTAATATTCTCTGCCCATTATGACCATTTAGGGATTGATAAGCCTATGGAAAGTGATAGCATTGCCAATGGCGCGGATGATGATGCTTCGGGTACCACCGCCGTTATTACCTTGGCTAAGTACTTTAAGAAACTGGATAACAATGCCCGCACTTTAATTTTCGTTGCTTTTACTGCAGAAGAGCTGGGAGGCTTAGGCTCCACGTATTTCTCTAAAATGATCAATCCGGATAAAACGATAGCCATGTTTAACATTGAGATGATTGGCAAAGCATCCAAATTTGGCCCAAACTCGGCCTTTATAACCGGTTTTGAGCGATCAAGTTTTGGTCCTATTTTGCAAAAAAACTTAGAAGGAACCGACTTTACCTTTTATCCGGATCCTTATCCTGCACAAAAACTTTTTTACCGAAGCGATAACGCCTCCCTTGCCATTTTAGGCGTCCCGGCGCATACTATATCAACAGATCAGATAGATATTGATAAGCTCTACCATACCGTAAAGGATGAGTTCAGTTCGCTGGATGTAAAAAACATTACAGCTACTATAAAAGCTATCGCCTTAAGTTCGCGCGGCATTGTTGCAGGCACTGATACACCAACCAGGGTAGCAAAACCGAAGCGTTAACATGGTAAAGGCTGTTAAATTAACAGGAAGCGAGGCAGTATCGGCCTACATAGCGCAGCTGGACGAAACGGTTGGCCCTATAGTTGAAAAGCTGCGGCAGATCATCCTGGATACTGATCCCGATATATCCGAAGAAATAAAATGGAACGCGCCAAGCTTTTATTATACGGGTGAGATGAAGCCCTTTGATCCCAAAGAATACAAGCGGCACATTATTGTAATGAACCTGCATAAGCGGATAATGATGGTTTTTCCGAGCGGAGCCAAGATCGCTAATGACAACAACCTGCTTACCGGCGATTATACTGATGGCCGCAGGCTGCTTTACGTAACCGGGATGGATGATGTGTTGCAAAAAGAGAAAGCCCTGCGCGATGCTGTAAAGGATTGGATAAGTAAGGTGGAGAGATAAAGGGGTGGCTCAGATCTGAGTGAACCACCTTATGTTTAGCGGGAATCATTATCACTTACTGCTAAAACTCTTATCATCAGCCGATGGCCCGTAAATAGACGGTACTGGAATATCCAGCAGGCGCATATAAACGGTAAGCTGCCCGCGATGGTGCACCATGTGGTTGATGCATTGCGCTATCTGTTCGCGCTTTGTGGAAGCTAACACGGTTTGTCCGTTTGTTTTCAGTTCAAACTTTTCGCTTAATGTGTCATCCTCTACTTTGTTCAGTGTTTGAACGGCTTCTTTTACCCCGTCTTTAAAAGCCTGGGTAAGTTCTTCGGCAGTTTTCGACTGGTTATGCTCAAACGTGGCCAGATCTATTTCCGGGTGAAGTATGATATGGGTTATCCAACGGGGAATCTCGCCTGTTAGCAAAGCCAGATACCCTAACTGCATTGATCTTTCGTGCGGTTTCCAGTCGAATTTTTCCAGTGGGATGCGCTCAAGGCATTTTGCTGTTGATGGTATTTCGGCTTCCAGTTCTTTGGCAAACTCTTGTGCAAATGCTTTATCATTCATGACAAATATCTTTAAGAGCTTAACATTAAGGTGAGAAAAAAGATTTATAAAATATTAAATGCAATTGTGTTGCATTTAATAAATAATGTTTGTAGCTTTAATTAAAGATTTAGTTGATCCGAATAATTAACCCGCCGCAAGGCACAAAACCTAAAATTATGGCAGAGCTAAATACCTCCGAAAACAACAAAAGCAGCATCCGCAGCAAAAAGAAAGTACTGCGTGTTGACCTTACCGCAATGGTAGATCTGGCTTTTTTACTCATCACATTTTTTATACTTACCACCACTTTGCAAAAGCCAAAAACAATGGACCTGGCTATGCCTGTGGATGGCCCGCCTATGGGTACGGCGGCAAGCAGAACTCTGTCAGTTTTGCTCGGCGCAGATGGTAAAGCATCGTGGTATATAGGCGAAGTGGATAAACCTATAATGGGGCCTTTTGTGGTTGCTTTAGGTAAGCAAGGTATACGCAAAGTTTTGCTGGAGCAAAGTGCCCGTATAAAACGGGAGCAGGCAGAGGATATGATAGTTTTAGTTAAACCGAGCGACCAATCAATTTATGAGAACGTAGTGAGTGTAATGGATGAACTAAACATCACCAATAATAAATACCGCGCTATAGCAGATATTAGTCCGGCTGATGTGGCGATGTTGAAGAAGGACAAAATATATAACTAACCTAAACCCGTGTGTTAAGCGCGGCCGGTTCGGCTGCGCTTAACACATTGTTAGTCGGCTACCTCAATCCACACCGGCGCATGGTCGCTACTCTTCTCCCATCCGCGTACGTGCTTGTCAACTCCGGCGCTTTGCAGGCGGCCTTCTATTTGTGGACTTAACAGAAAATGATCAATACGTAAACCCGCATTCCGCCCGTATGCGTTGCGGAAATAATCCCAAAATGTATAAATAGTTTCATCGGGATACAGCTTGCGGATGGCATCGGTCCACCCTTGCTCGACAAGCGCTTTAAAGGCCGCGCGGGTTTCCGGCCTGAAAAGCGCATCCTCCACCCATCGCTCCGGCTTGTACACGTCTTTTTCGGTAGGCATTACGTTGTAATCGCCTGTTAGTATAACAGGTAGGTTCTTCGCCATTAAATCGGCAGCATGTAACGTAAGGCGATGGAACCAAGCCAGTTTGTATTCAAATTTTGGTCCGGGTGCAGGGTTGCCGTTTGGCAGGTACAGGCAGCCTATTATGGTGTTGTTTACTATAGCTTCTATGTAGCGGCTATGTGCATCTTCCGGGTCGCCGGGCAATACGCGGCGTACTTCTTTTATTTCGTGCCCACGGGTTAAAATAGCTACACCATTCCAGCTTTTTTGTCCATGCCATATTGCATTATAACCGGCCTCAAGCAAAGCCGCTTCGGGGAATTTTTCCTGCGGCGCTTTCAATTCCTGCAGGCAAACCACATCGGGTTGTGCCTCGGCAAGCCAGCGCAATAACACAGGCAGACGGCCATTTACACCGTTAACGTTATAGGTAGCTATTTTCATGTGAGAGTATCATTATTAAATTATATTCAATAATAGCATTTAAGTGATAAACAACAATGGCTGGTAAAAGATTGTTATTATTGCAAACCTGGTCGGCAACAGCCAGGCGATTAATAACATTTACCTAATAACGAATACTGCATGAGAGTAATTTATGCATGTGTGCTGTTGATATCCATACTAGGATTTGATACTAACTGCTTAGGACAAAAGATAAACCGGCAGGCGCTGGTTAAAAGGCATACAGTAACCATAACAGCTATGGATACCCTTGGCTCGCTAACGGTTGGCAATGGCAAGTTTGCTTTTACTGTTGATGCTACGGGCCTGCAGTCATTTCCGGAATATTATGCCAATGGTGTGCCTTTGGGTACGGAGGCTGAATGGGGATGGCACAGTTTTCCTAACACAGCGGGTTATAATTTCGACAGCACCCTTACCGAGTTCAACTTTAGCAATAAAAAGAGCTTATATGCCACGCAGGTAGCATCACCTGATAGGACGCGCAAGGGGATTGACTATTTCAGGCAAAATCCGCACCGCCTGCAATTGGGTAATATCGGGCTGACGATCATAAAGAAAGATGGGACAATAGCCTTACCGAAGGATATTCAACAAATCCATCAGGAGCTTAATTTATGGACGGGTGAAATTAACAGTTCGTTTATGGTTGAAGGTGAACCGGTAAACGTGATCACTTATTCCGATTTTAATAAGGATGGCATCGCGGTAAAAATAACATCCGAATTATTAAAAGAGAACCGCATAGCTATTCATATCAGGTTTCCTTATCCTACTGACGAGTTTAAGGATGTTGGCGTTAATTATAAAAAAGTGGATGCGCACCAAACAACCATGGTGAAGTTGGGAACATCCGGCGCGGTATTTTCGCGGGTGTTGGATGAATATAAATATTGCCTTAATACAATATGGACCGGCAACGCTACAATTGCTTTAAATGCAGCCCACGATTATAATATTGCTCCCGCCGATACCAATGTTTTTGAGTTTTCGGCAGAGTTTTCATCTCCCGTGCCATTGTACAAACCCGGCAGTTTCGACCAGGTTAAAAGCAGCAGTATTATAGGTTGGAAACAATTTTGGAATACAGGCGCGGCAGTTGATCTTTCGGGTAGTAAGGACCCCAGGGCACAGGAGTTGGAAAGGCGGATTGTGCTTTCGCAATACCTTACCCGTGTACAGTGTGCAGGCGACTTCCCGCCGCAGGAAACCGGCTTAACTTTTAACAGCTGGTTTGGCAAGCCGCATATGGAAATGTACTGGTGGCACGCCGCACATTTTGCTCAATGGGGCCGAACACCCTTGCTGGAGAAAAGCATGCAATGGTATTTTACCGCATTTGACGGCGCCGAAGCCATAGCAAAGCGACAGGCTTATGAAGGCGTACGATGGCAAAAAATGACTGATAACAACGGCGGCGAAACCGCATCATCTATCGGTTCATTTTTAATATGGCAGCAGCCGCATGTAATTTACCTTTCGGAGTTAATTTATCGTGATAAGCCATCATCTGCAACGCTGCAGAAATATAAGCAGCTGGTTTTTGCTACTGCTGATTTTATGGCCTCGTTCGCGCATTATGATTCTGTTACGCATAAATACAATTTAGGCAAAGGCATCATTCCCGCGCAGGAGTCATTTGAGCCGGCAGAAACGTTTAACTCCCCTTATGAGTTGGCGTATTGGAAATGGGCCCTGCAAACGGCGCAAAACTGGCGCAAAAGGTTGGGTATGCCTGCTGATAAAAAATGGCAGGACGTGATCGATAACCTTGCCCCGATGGCAGAGCAAGATGGTTTATACAAAGCAGCCGAAAGCGCCGTCGATTCCTACGCACCCAACAGCAGGTATATTAATGACCATCCGGCGGTACTGGCCGCATTGAGTACATTACCCGCCAACAGCTACGTTGATATTGCTACCATGAAACGCACATATGCCAAAGTTAAAGAAGTGTGGCATTGGGACAAAACCTGGGGATGGGACTTCCCCATGGTGGCCATGACAGCCACCCGACTGCAACAACCAGAGGAAGCGCTAGAGGCCCTGTTTAAAAATGTTACCACCAATACCTATCTGGTTAACGGACATAACTACCAGGATAAGCGCCTTACCATTTATCTGCCCGGCAATGGCAGCTTGCTATCTGCCATTGCGTTAATGTGTGCGGGGTATGATGGTAACACCGAAAAAAATCCGGGTTTCCCTAAAAACGGGCAATGGGTTGTGCGTTGGGAAGGGTTAAAGAAGTTACCCTAAATACCATTTATTTGGGGCGTTGCTCCGCTTGACGGATGTGAAGCAAATGGAACAAAGCGGAGCAAGGAGTTTTGTAAAATGCTGATAATTAACGCATTAATTTTTTAAGCGAAACAAGGTGGAACAACTTTTTCGTGAGGAAATTTAGCTGTGAATGTCGGATAATTCTCTGACTATCAATATGTTGAAAAATTATGTTTTTTTGCTCCGGTAGCGGAACAAAAAA
>CBFGNU010000151.1:0-9582 GCA_965650195.1 uncultured Mucilaginibacter sp.
TACTGATCAATTAAAGATGGCCCCATAGGCGAACCATAGATATTTACGCCGGAGTTAGATGTAAAGTTGTTAGCATAGCTTACATAAACTGACGTAGCTTTTACCGGCTGATAGATCAACGCCAATTTTGGTGAAAAAGCCCTGTCAACCTTAGCACCATCTATACCGGTGTTAGCAAGGGTAGTTACACCTGTGTCTCCGTTATAAGTGCTGGCTTTTGGTGTTTTTTGATAAGTATAACGGATACCTGCAAGCACTTTAAATTTGTCAGTTAAGCCTATCAGGTCCTGCGCGAAAGCACCCATACGGTAGATCGGTGTAACCGTGTTTTGATAGATGCGGGTATAAGGGATATCCATGCTGGTCGCAAAGGTCGACGGATCCATCAGGTTAAACTGTGGGTAGCTAAATGCTGTAGCGCCATTAGCGTATTTAAAACCGTAAGAGGTGGTGCGCGACTGATCCGCATCGGCACCAAATAAGAGCGTATGACTGATAGAGCCGGTATGTGCGCTACCCGTAAGGTTTAATTGCTGATTGAAAGTGTATTCTTTCAAATTTGATCTTGTTAATGCACGGTCGGCCTTGCCATCAGCATCAGGATCCTGCGGGCGTTCTGCTCCAAAATAATTACGGAAGTAGGATTGGAACGATCCAATAGCATTCAATTTCCAGTTACTATTAAAGCGATGGGTTAAATTAATTTGGCCGGTACCTGTATTGGTGTTGTTATATGCCCATGATACGTTTACAAAAGCGCTGCGAGGCAGGTTAGGGATCTTACCACCTATGGTACCTACACCAAAGTCGGGCGTATAATTACTTTTCAAATAATCACCCTGAACAATCAATTCTGTTTTATCGCTTATTTTAAATAGTAGCGATGGGTTAACATAAAAACGGTCGGTTTTTACAACATCGCGGAAGCTGTTTGCATTTTCTTTGGTAGCAATTACCCTGAAGGCAATGCTTTTGCTTATCGGGCCGTACAGATCAACAATTGGTTTGTACATATTGTAGCTGCCTACGCGCATGCTTACTTCGCCGCCCCAGTTAAATTTTGGCTTTTTGGTAACTAAATTCACAACCGCGCCGCCGGTAACACCACCATAAAGTAAAGCTGCGCTACCTTTTAATACTTCAACAGATTCAAGTGTGCTGGCCTCGGGCGAACCACCTATAGATGAGCGTGCACCATTTTTAAAGATGTTGTTGGTACCCATATTGTATCCACGGGCAAAAAAGGAATCACCTGTTGAGCCACGGTTTTCGCCAAGGGCTACGCCGTTTATGTTTTTCATTACATCGCCCAGACGGTTCATCTGCTGGTCTGATATGATGACGCTGTCAATCACCTGGATAGCCTGGGGAATATCCATCGGCCGCAAGCCTGATTTGCCCACGTTAACCGGTTTATTATGCTTGTTGGATCCCGCAATAACTACCTCATTCAGTTGCGAAGCGTTCTCTACCAGTGTAAAGTTGACAGTGCTTTCCTTACCCGACCCGACTACAACCTGCTGGTCCTGAGACTGCATCCCTATAAAAGATACTCGTAATGTATAAGTTCCGGCTTTAATTCCGCCTAAGCGGTAGTGGCCGTTATCATCTGTAGTTGTGCCTTTGTTAGATCCGGTTATGCCGATGCTTACAAAAGCAGCCGGTTTACCGTCGCTGGTTTGAACATGGCCGCGTATGCTGCCATTTTTTTCTATTTCGTCATTCGCCGCAGCGATCCCCGTCAGTAGTAAAAGGGAGAATAAAATTGTGGTGAGTTTATTTTTCATGTGTTATGTTTATTTAGACTTATTCTAATCAGTGGCAAATATAAGTTCAAAACCGAAGATGTCAAGACTATTTAGAATAATTTTAAATAATATTTTTATTTAGACTGATTCTGATTAACTTTGGCCATTCCAAATTATCAACATGAAAAAAATACTGATCGCATTTTTCGCATTAGCTGCTTTTACAGCGCAAGCACAGCAGAATACGCTTTTAGAAGCTTCGTTTTGGCAAGGTTCTCCAACGGTTAAATCCTTAAAAGCTGAGATAGCCAAAGGAAATAATCCATCGCAATTAAACGCTAACAGTTTTGATCCGGTTGTAACGGCTATCAACGCTAACGCACCGGTAGAAACTGTTAAATATTTGATTGAGCAACCGCGCAACGATGTTAATAAACTAACCCACGATGGCCGCATTTATCTGCATTGGGCCGCAAGTCGCGGTAACGTTGAATTGGTTGATTATCTGTTGAAAAAGGGATCAAAGTTAGATCTGGTAGATTCTCACGGCAGCACGCCGTTGCTATTTGCCGCCAGCCAAAAAAACACCAAAATATTCGACCTGTTTGTAGCGCACGGGGCTAACCTACAGAAAGACGTTAACCAGGACGGTGCTAATATACTTTTGCTGGCAATTGCTAACGATAAAGACTTTGTGGTAACGGATTACTTCGTATCAAAAGGTGTAAACTTAAACAGTACAGACGCCGCAGGCAATAACGCGTTTAGTTATGCTGCACGTTCGGGCAACATAGATTTTCTGAAAAAACTGGTTGAAAAAGGAGTGAAACCCAACGCTAATGCCATGTTACTGGCTGCGCAAGGCGGTGGTGGCCGTGGTGCTGCGCCCGCGACTGGTGGTGGTTTAGCAATATTTGAGTATTTAGAAAGCGTAGGCATAAAGCCAACTGCTGTAGCTAAAAACGGCGAAAATGTATTACATGCCATTGCCCGCAAACCTAACCAGGCGGAGCAAATAAAATATTTCCTTGCAAAAGGCGTATCTTTTGATCAGGTGAACGAAGACGGTAACAATGTACTAATGAGTGCCGCCGCTGTTAACCGCGATTTAGCAGTGCTTGAACTGTTGCTACCAAAAACAAAAAATATTAATCAGCCTAATTTGCAAGGTCAAACAGCATTAACATTAGCGGTGCGCGCCAACTCGCCTGAGGTGGTAAGTTATTTGATAAGCAAAGGTGCGGATGTGAAAGTATTGGATAAAAAAGGTAATAACCTGGCATTTTACGCAGTTGAGTCATACAGAGCAGCAGGTGGCCGTGGTGCCGCAATGGGCCCGAAACCGGAAGATTTTGATACCAAGCTAAACGCGCTAAAGCAAGCTGGATTAGACATCACAGCAGCACAAAAAGACGGTAATACTTTATATCACTTAGCCGTTGCAAAAAATGATCTTTCGTTAGTTAAACGTGTACAGCCGTTAGGTATTGACATTAACGCAAAAAACAAGGAAGGCATTACAGCCTTGCACAAAGCTGCTTTGATAGCTAAAGACGATGTTATGTTAAAGTACCTGGTTTCAATAGGCGCTAAAAAAGATGCGGTTACCGGCTTTAAAGAAACAGCTTTTGATCTGGCCAAAGACAATGAAACCCTGACTAAAAATAAAGCAGACATTACCTTCTTAAAATAATATGATAGCTAATTTTCTAAAAACCGCATTTATTGCAGTAGCGCTCGTTTGTTTGCAATCTGCTACGTCGGTAGCGCAAACTACCAAATACAAATGCATGATACAGATGACCAACTACATGGGCGATGGCGCTTATATTGTTATATCGTTAGTTGATAGTAAAGGCGCTTACGAGAAAACGCTGTATGTATTAGGTTCTGATAAAAAGTGGTACAAAACCATTAAGGAGTGGAACAAATTCTATTTGAAGAAACCTTCGGCGGTTAATGCCATAACAGGCGCATCAGTAACTGGTGGCGACCGTGCCGTGAATGTTATAGAGATAGACAACGCAAAGATTAACGCAGGCTATAAACTGCGTTTTGAAAGCGCTGTTGAGGATAAAGCTTACAACGTTAAGGATGTTGAAATACCGTTGACAACTGAGGCGCTTGGTGCAAAAACCGATGGCACAGGGTACATCAGGTATGTAAGGTTCAGCGCCAACTAAAATTTTATAATGACGATTTCTGTATGGAGATATAGCCATTTAGCGCTAGCTATATCTTCTTTTCTTTTACTTACGCTGGCCTCGGTAACGGGTGTTATTCTTGCCTTCCAGCCGGTGATGGAAAAAATGCAGCCCTATCGCGCTGCGGACCTTGATAAGGTGACGCTGGCGCAATCACTACCTGGTCTCCGCAAAACGTATCCAGGTATTACCGAGTTAACGGTAAATGCTCATCAATTTGTACAAATAAAAGGCAGCGATGCCGATGGTAAAGAGCTGCTGGCTTACGTTGAGCCAATCACCGGTAAAATATTAGGTAAGCCAAAACCTGCTGATGAGTTTTTTCAGTGGGTAACGGCTTTGCATCGCTCTTTATTTATACACGAAACAGGAAGGTTCTTTATAGGCCTCACCGCCTTTTTATTGCTGCTGATAACTGTATCGGGCACCATGCTTATCATCCAGCGGCAGCGGGGTGTAAAGCGGTTCTTCACAAAAATAGCCAGAGATAACTTCGCGCAATTTTATCACGTTGTTTTAGGGCGCTGGTCGCTCATACCGATTTTTATTATCGCTTTAAGCGGTACTTATCTATCGCTGGCACGTTTTGGCTTGATAGATATTAATAAAGCAACTACCGATGTTGACTTTGATAATATAAAATCGACCCCTGAACGGAATCCTGCTGATTTCGGCATTTTTAAGCAAACCAAACTTGCTGACGTTGAAAGCGTAGAATTTCCTTTTTCTGAAGATGTAGAGGACTATTATACCATTAAGCTAAAAACAGGCGAGATAGCAGTAAACCAGGTTAGAGGCGATTTATTAAGCGAAGTAAAATACCCAAGCTCGGTAATGCTCACTAACCTGAGCCTTGATCTGCACACAGGCAGAACCAGTATTGTATGGGCCATTATTTTAGCCGTCGCTTCGGCAAATATTCTGTTCTTTATCTATTCGGGTTTTGCCATAACGTGGAAGCGGTTGCGTAATCGCACAAAAAACAAATACAAGGCGGAAGAAAGTAGGTTTATTATCCTGGTAGGATCAGAAAACGGCAATACCTTCTCCTTTGCTCAGGCAATTCATCAGCAATTGCTTAAAAAAGGAGAGAAGTCGCATATAGCGCAATTGAATGACTACAAAATATTCCCAAATGCCGAGCATATTATAGTAATGACCGCCACCTACGGTTTGGGCGATGCACCAACAAACGCCGTTAAATTTGCCGGGTTATTACAAAAGTATCCGCAAGCACAAACTGTTCATTATTCGGTGGTCGGCTTTGGCTCGCATGCATATGCCGATTTTTGTAAGTATGCTTTTGAAGTTGATCAGTTGTTAGCCGCGCAACCCTGGGCCGCTGCTTCAACAGATATACATACTGTAAACGACCGCTCGCCGGAAGAATTTGGTTTATGGGCCGAGGCATGGTCGCAACAAGCCGATGTGCAGCTTACAACCCTGCAACTGCAGAATACCAATAACAACCGCCTGGAAACGTTTACAGTAGCCGCTAATACAGCAGCTACCCGGGCAGATGGCACTTTTACTATCAGCCTAAAGGGTAAAAAAAGGCTAAAGGTTACATCAGGTGATCTGCTGGCTATTTACCCCGCCAATGATCATCGGGAACGGCTTTACTCTATCGGTGTGGTGGATGCACAGATCCGTCTGAGCGTGCGCCTGCAGCCAAACGGGTTGGGGTCGGGCTTTCTACATAAGTTAACACCCGGCGAGAAAGTGCGGGCGCGTATTGTTGCTAACAAACATTTTTATTTCCCCGTAGACGCTCCGGAAGTGTTAATGATAGCCAATGGAACCGGTATAGCGCCTTTTTTGGGCATGATCAGCCAAAACAAGGCAAAAACGCCTTGTCACTTATACTGTGGTTTTAGGGAGCAAGCGTCTTATACGGCATATCAGGATCTGATCGTGGAGGGCAAAACCACAGGTAAGCTTAAGCAGCATCATATTGCCTTTTCGCGCGAGGGCAAGAAACAATACGTCAGCGACCTGATAAAAAAGGATGCAGCCTTTGTTGCAGATGTTTTAGAAAGGGGAGGCGTATTGATGATTTGTGGCTCATTAGCCATGCAGAAGGACGTGATGGAGCTGCTGGAAACTATAACTCAGGAAAGAACAGAAAAGACGTTAAGCTATTACCGCTCGCGTGACCAGATCCGCACTGATTGCTATTAGATATTCCGAAAAGGTTTTACTGCTAAGGGTAAGGCTTGTCTGGTGTTCCAAATCGGCTTTTTTAAGTGTTCCAAACTGTTCCAAATTTCTTTCAAAAAAGCTAAAAACCTGTCTAAAAGTGTTCCAAACTGTTCCAAAGTGTTCCACCTGAAAAAGCAAGTAGTTTGAAAATCAAATACTTAATACCGTCAGCCGATTTTTTACAATCACGAGGCTTTATATTTTTTGGAACAGCCTAAAGGCGTCTCTTTTTAACACCCAATTGCCTCGATGCGATGATCTCCCCGCTATCTGTAATGATAAGATATTGGTACGCCGGGAATTTTTTGATGAACTTTAATGCGGCGTCTTTCCCCAATACCATCATGGATGTGCTGAACCCGTTGGCTGCCTCAGCGCTGGGTCCGAACACCGTAACGCTTGTTAAACCTGTGGCCGTATATCCCGTTTTAGGATTAATAATGTGGCTGTAGCGTTTGCCATTAAACTCAACAAATTTCTCATAACTGCCGGATGTGACTACCGACCCTTCTTTTAAACTGATCACCTTGATAAGTTCATTCGTCCTGGCAGGATTGGTTATGCCAATGGTCCAATACTTCCCGTTAGGTTGTTTACCCCAGGTACTCATATCACCTGAGCCATTAACAATGCCGGCCTTGATGCCTCGTGCCAGCATTATCTCACGGCAACGGTCGGCGGCGTACCCTTCACCCAATGCACCGAAACCTATTTTCATACCCTTAAGCTTTAGGTAGATGGTACAACCGGTGCTATCCAAAATAATGTTTCTATAACCCACTTTCTCTACCGACTTTTTGATCGCATCAGGCGTTGGCATTTGGTTCATCGAGCCATCAAACTTCCAAATCCTGTCCATCGCCGCAAAGCTGATATCAAAGGCACCACCTGTTAGCTCCGATAAATGCAAAGCGCGTTTGGTCAGTTCAAATACTTCTGTAGAAACCCTTACCGGCTTTATACCGGCGTTGCTGTTTACTTGTGATACCTGTGTGGTAGGGTTCCAGTCGGATATCAGGTTCTCTATCCGGGTAACTTCAGCAATGCAGATATCAATGTTCCGCTCGGCGGTCAAGCTGTCTTTAGCAACTATGGTAAAATCCCAACGCGCACCCATTAGCTTGGTAGTACGCTTGCGCAGTACCTGGGCATCGGCGGTAGAACAAAAAATTAGCAGAAGCAGTAGATAGGCGTATTTCATAGCAGATAGCAAATATCTGCATTTTCCGCTGCAACCTTACATCATCTACTCAATAGTTTGCTTTCCGTTTCTGTTTGCGGAGCCCCGGTTTTGTTAGGATTGCCAACGCCAGTACTGATAAAGTTTTTTAAGCTAACCTGCATATAATGTGTCCATCCCTGGTTACAAGCCTCAAAGCACTCATCCGCGGGTGTAAGACCATGGTGGGTAAGGGTGACGATTGTTTTATCTCCGTTGGTAGCTATATCAAACACCGCTTTGGTATTTACCCATTCTGTTTTGTCTGTGGTAAAGTTAAAGTCGTTTTCAAGTATGCGCCAAACCACTTTCTTTCCGGGAATCAACTCTTCAATCTTAACCTTGCAGGCATGCACATCCTCAAAGTGATAATCGAATACATCATTTACCTTGTCGGAATTGCCCACAATTTCTTCAGACCACCATCCGCGCGGATGAGTGATGGCGTTATAAACCTGTTGGGGTGTTTGATCAACAGTAAAGGTTGTTGTAAAATCTTGATCTTTCATGGGTTCTGTTGTTTGATGAAGCAAATTTAGGGTTAACCCGTCGTCTTAAAAATGGTCTGAATAGACATTATGAGGGGTTGTTTTAGACAGATGTACGGGTTGTAAGGACTTCACCACCGACTGGATTATTTTATAGAACTATTCAAACACTTATCCTACGGAGCCGTTTTGTGAATTAGCTGCGTTGTTCATGCAGCTAATTTTGTAATTTCGCCCACATGGAAATATTTACTCAGGCCGACTCCTGGATATCACTTTTTACGCTTACCGTACTCGAGATTGTATTAGGTATTGATAACATCGTTTTTATATCAATCCTCACAGATAAGCTCCCCAAAAACAAACAAAAGAAAGGCAGGACAATTGGCTTGTCAGTTGCTATGGTAACGCGCGTGCTGTTACTATTATCAATAAGCTGGGTAATGACACTTACAAGTCCGCTGTTTAACGTGGCCAATTGGGTAGGCGTTACCAATGAAGAATGGGTGTCTAATCTAGCTATATCCGGCCGGGACCTGATCTTATTGATTGGCGGCTTGTTCCTTATTTATAAAAGCACCGCTGAAATTCATCATAAACTGGAAGAAGGTGATGAAAGTATTACCGCAGTAAAGGGCCGCTCTTTTTGGGGTACTATTGTGCAGATAGTTATTCTGGATATCGTTTTCTCGCTCGATTCGGTTATTACCGCGGTAGGTATGGCTGAGCATATAGAGATCATGATTGCAGCTGTTGTCCTGGCCATTGGGGTGATGCTATGGTCCGCTGGTAGCATAGCGGGCTTTGTGAATAAGCACCCTACAGTTAAAATGCTGGCGCTGTCATTTTTATTGTTGATAGGTGTATCGTTATTAGCCGAAGCGTTGGATCAGCATATACCTAAGGGGTATATCTACTTCGCTATGGCATTTTCTGTATTGGTGGAGTTGCTTAACTTAAAGCTGAAAAAGAAAAAAGGCCCGCCGATGTTATAATTTAGCAGATGTTTTATCTTAAAGTGGCGTAGTTACAAAACTGTAATTTTCCGTTACCGGTAATTTTTATGGTTTTCACCTGATCGGTACCGTTGGCGCTTTTAAGGGTAATGCTGATCTGGTTCTCACCTTTTTTTAAGGGAATACGCGCGTAGTATATGCTGCCGGGTAAAGATTGCCAACTGCGGGTATCGGCTTTTTCTGATAGCAGGCTATACAGCTGCATACCATAGCCTAATCCCTCCAGCAAAGTGTTCGTTTGCCCATTACTGCTTTTGGCGGCTTCGCGCAGGCCATATTCGGCTATTTTTTTAACCGCTAAACGCGATAACACCTTACCTGCCTCGCTTAAGGTACGTTGCTGTAAAGTCTTAATAGCTATTTCGTTTACATCCTCAGTTTTTTCAAAAGCGGCGGACTTTACCGAATCAACAGATAAAGTAGCACTGGTAAAATATGGGTTCTGCGGGATGTATTTCGGGAACGCTGCCCGCAAACTCTCCACCGATTTTGTATTTACCCGCCTGCGGTCGCCGGTGTAGTTGAAAGGGATTACCCAGCCACCGGTAGCATCACTAAAGAACAGGTCGCCGTTGCTGTTTCTTATTAGGCCAAAATACATATCAACCTGTGTTTTAACAGGTGCCGGGCCGTTTTCCCAAAAGACTATCAGTTCGCCGCCGTCTGATGGCGGCATGGGCATATAGGTAATGCCGAACATCTTTT
>CBFGNU010000152.1:0-9580 GCA_965650195.1 uncultured Mucilaginibacter sp.
GGGGAATACATTTTGATCCATTTTCCGGCAGTTAACGCAGCTCCAACAGTTAAAGTCAATAAGTATCGGCTTATTTAACTCTTTGGCAACTATTTTAGCCTGTTCAAAATCATACCACTCATCAAGGCCTTTTACTTTTGGCAGGCGTTTAAAAAGTTCTTCGTATTTTTTCTCTTTTATAGAAACAGACTTATTAATTGTCGATACTGGCAACGTTCCGGCAGACATGTCAAAATCCTGTGTACTAAGTGGCGGTAACAGCGCACTTATCGACTTTAATGGCGCGCCCCACAGGCCGGGTATCATATATACGGTAAAGGCAAATACGCCAATAGTAATAAAGATACGTGGAGTAGACAAATAAGGGAGATCGCTATCGTGCGAGAATTTTATCTTTCCTATCAAATATAAACCCATCAACAAACCAATAGCTATCCAGATAGAGAGAACGATCTCGCGGTCAATCAAGTTCCAATGATAAGCTAAGTCAACATTCGACAAGAATTTAAGCGCGAATGCAATTTCGATAAACCCAAGAACGACTTTAACGCTATTAAGCCACCCGCCTGATTTGGGTAAACTGTTCAGAGCCGATGGAAACAGAGCGAACAGGGTAAAAGGTAACGCCAATGCCGATGAAAAGCCCAACATACTAATAGCCGGGCCAAGGCGCTCGCCTTTAACCGCCGCATCTATCAATACCGAACCCACCAAGGGGCCCGTGCATGAAAATGACACCACCACTAAAGTAGCAGCCATAAAAAAAATGCCGGCTAAGCCTCCTTTGTCGGAGTTTTGATCTAATTTATTTGCCAGCGAGCTTGGTAAAGTAATCTCAAAAGCCCCTAAGAAAGACACACCAAAGGCGATCAACAGGAGAAAGAAAAGGAAATTAAAAACGCCATTGGTAGCCAGATCATTTAAAGCAGTAGGGCCAAAAATTATGGCTATTAAAATCCCGATAAAGACGTAAATAAAAATAATTGAAAGGCCATAGAGCATGGAATTGAATACGCCTTTAGCCCGGGTGCCACCTTTCTTAGTAAAAAAACTTACGGTAAGCGGTAACATAGGATATATACAGGGCATTAAAAACGCAGCAAAACCGGCTAAGAAGCCCGTTATAAATATGGTCCATAAAGATTTCGGACCTTGCGTTGGAGCAATTGGTGCAACGGTAGAAGATACCACCTTTGCTACTTGCTGCGTGTCTTTTTTTACGGCATCAACCAAACTGTCAGTAGCAGTTGCTGTCTCAGTAAAAACCACACCACCAGTGTCCGGCTGTTGGGCAAAAGCAGCAGGTGGGTTTAGCCATAACGCAATAAAAAGAATTGCAATGCCTACAGCTTTTGGTAACAGGGACTTGAGTTTTGAAGCGCTCATATTACTTTACAGGCACAGATATGTTAAATGCCACCTCGTCGGGTGGAAGACATTGCCTGTCGTTACAAACACCGAATTCAACCTTACCTTTAACGCTTACTGCATTTGCAGATTTTAGCTTAACTTTTTGCTGAAAAACCACTTCCTTTTCAAAAAACCCGATGTTCATCTTAAATTGCTTGTCAAACTTTGCAACGGTTTTAGGTTCAACGGTTTTACCTGCTAATGAATATGCTTTTGATTTGGAAAAAGTGAATTCGGTTTTTGTTGGGCCACCTTCGTTAATATGCTGAGAGTATATATGCCATCCATCCTCCAGCGTTGCTATAGCAAAAATAGTCGCTTCTGTAGCGCTGGTTCTTTTTGCGCCGAATTTCCACTTCACCTTGTTCTCAACCTGCGCAAATGCGCCCAGGGTTAGCAATAATGCGGCAGTAATTGCCAGTATCTTCTTCATCTTATTTATTTAAAAATTCAATTTCTTTTAAGTTGTAGCTTGCTGTTGCGTCGCCCCTTTTTATTTGTAGCAAACCGTTACCGGCAACACCTTCAATTATTCCTTCAAAAACGTCATTGCCGGCCCTAAAATGTCGCGGCTCGTTCAACCAATATAAACGGCTTAGATACGCACTTCTTATAAAGTCAATTCTACCTGCCTTTAAATGTAAGTAGTATGCTTCTATTTGACTGCAAATCTCTGACAATAAAAGGCGTAAATCGTAATCTTTGTGTAAGATTTGTTTAACTGATGTGGCATTGTTTACTCCTTCGGGAAAGTCATCCTGATTGACATTAATACCTATCCCCACAACCGAATTATTTATCCGCTCGCCCTGCACCATATTCTCAATCAGCATACCCCCTAATTTACTGTCTTTATAGTATATATCGTTGGGCCACTTTATTTTAAGTGTATCGCCCAATAGTGTACGCAGTGTATCAGAAACGCCCAGACTAATGGCCCGTGTCAGATCGAACTGATTGACGGCGCTTATAAATGTGGGTTTAAGTAACACGCTAAATGTTAGGTTTTTGCCCGGCTGACTATGCCATTTATTTTGCTGCTGGCCGCGACCAGCGTATTGATGTTCTGCCATAATGACCGTACCTTCGGGCAATGGCTTGGAATTTGACAATAAGTTTTTAAGGAAATTGTTGGTTGAATCAACTTCTTTTAATGTCAGTAAATTTTGTCCAACAAATAATCCTGAAAATATGTTATTTTGCAATGTTATAATAATGACTTACTCAAAAACGTTTCAAAACTAATTCTTTTTGATGGTAAAAAATAAAGCGAAAAATGAATCCGCTTACATTTCTGAACTTGCCATACATGGCATACAGGAAAAAAAAGGGAACGACATTGTCAGATTAGATCTTCGTAATATACATAGCTCTGTGTCTGATTATTTTGTTATCTGTCACGCCGACTCGACCACACAGGTAAAAGCAATTGCTAACAGTATTGAGGAAGAAATATTTAAAGCCACCCAGCAGGAACCTTGGCGCAAAGAGGGCTTGCAGTATGGCGAGTGGATATTGCTTGATTATGTAAATGTGGTTGTGCACGTTTTTAGAACTGACAAGCGTGAGTTTTATGGTGTAGAGGAACTGTGGGGCGATGCTGAAATTAAAAGTTACAAAAGCGCATAAGAGCGGTTAACTTTTAGAATAATTAATAGTTGAAATAAAAAAAATGAAAGATAATAATTCGGAAAAACCAAAACCGGTAAGGAAGATCCCTGCCAAAAGGATAACACCTAAGCCCCCTAAATTCAATTTTATGTGGGTTTACGCACTTGTTATTGCCACTTTTATAGGGATAGCTGTTTTTTCGGGAAGCACAGGCGGTAAAATTATTGATTTTAAGCGCTTTGAGACAGAAATGCTTAAAACCGGTGACGTTAGCTATGTGATGGCTTATAAAAGCGGCGACCTGGTGATAGCTGAGGTACATATAAAAAAGGATAGCCTGGAGAAAAAGCCTCAATATGCGGATGTACGGAAGGCTCCTAACGCGTTCAATATGTCTGCAGCCGATCCGCAGTATTCATTTAACTACCCATCATACGAAAGTCTTAAGCAATCCATTGAGAATGCTCAAAAAAATGCACCGGAAGCGCAAAAAATCGCTATAAAATATGACCAGCGCGATAGCCTGCTATCAAACGGGTTGGTGCAAAGTGTTATTATGATAGTGCTTTTTGCTGCGGTGTTGATGTTTATTATGCGTCGCATGTCAGGCGGTGCAGGTGGTGGCCCGGGTGGGCAGATATTTAATATCGGTAAATCAAAAGCTACTTTGTTTGATAAGGAATCGCAGGTATCCGTTACTTTTAATGACGTTGCCGGCCTGGAAGAAGCCAAGCAAGAGGTAATGGAAATTGTTGATTTCCTTCGTAATCCTAAAAAATATACCAACCTGGGTGGTAAAATACCAAAAGGCGCATTGCTTGTAGGATCGCCGGGTACAGGTAAAACATTATTAGCCAAAGCCGTTGCCGGCGAGGCTCAAGTGCCTTTCTTCTCTCTTTCGGGTTCAGACTTTGTGGAGATGTTTGTTGGTGTAGGTGCATCACGCGTTCGCGATCTGTTCCGCCAGGCGAAAGATAAAGCGCCTTGTATCATCTTTATTGATGAGATTGACGCTATTGGCCGTGCCCGTGGTAAAAACAATATTGTAGGTGGTAATGATGAACGTGAAAATACCCTGAACCAGTTATTGGTTGAGATGGATGGCTTCGGTACAGACTCTGGTATTATCATACTAGCGGCAACTAACCGTCCGGATGTGCTAGACTCAGCTTTGCTTCGCCCGGGACGTTTTGACAGGCAGGTATCAATTGATAAACCCGATCTAATTGGTCGTGAGCAGATATTTAAAGTCCACCTTAAACCTGTTAAACTGGCTGAGGGTGTTGACGCTAAAAAATTATCGGCGCAAACGCCTGGCTTTGCCGGTGCAGAGATAGCTAACGTTTGCAACGAGGCAGCGCTTATTGCCGCTCGTAAAAACAAGGAAGCTGTAGATATGCAGGACTTTCAGGATGCTATTGACCGTGTGATAGGTGGTTTAGAAAAGAAAAACAAGATCATATCGCCGGAAGAAAAACGCATTGTTGCTTACCACGAGGCAGGTCACGCCATTGCGGGTTGGTTCCTAGAGCATGCTGATCCCTTGGTTAAGGTGTCTATTGTTCCGCGTGGTGTTGCGGCGTTAGGTTACGCTCAGTATTTGCCTAAAGAGCAGTTTTTATATACAATAGAACAGCTTGAAGACGGTATGTGTATGACAATGGGTGGCCGCGTGGCTGAGGATATTACCTTCGGCAAGATCTCAACCGGTGCACAGAACGACCTTGAGCGTATCACCAAGCTATCCTACGCAATGGTTACCATTTATGGTATGAATGAAAAGGTGGGTAACGTTTCATTTAATGATACACAAGGCGAGTATCAGTTTAACAAACCATATTCAGAAAAAACATCTGAGTTAATAGACCAGGAAGTGCGCAACCAAATAAACGCAGTTTATGCGCGTACCAAAGCTTTATTATTGGATAAACAGGATGGCCTGATAAAACTAGCCGACAAACTGTTGGAGAAAGAGATCTTGTTCCAATCAGATCTGGAAGAGATTTTAGGTAAACGACCGTTTGATAACCGCACCACTTACGATGAGTTTGTTAACGGCCCTACAGAATCTAACCAAGAGCCTGCAGCGCATTCGCTTACACATGAGGGTGTTGCTGATCATTCAGGAACGTTTAACAGGAACCCTGAAGAAAAAGAAGCTTCAGGCAACGAATAAAAAATTTAGCAGAAAGCTTAAAGCGAAAAGACCAAAGGGCCTTCAGCTTTAAGCTTTCTGCTTTAAGATATAAAATGCGGAACATCACTACATCAAAAGAAAAGCTGCTGAAAAAAATAAGGCAGGCGCTTTTGGAAAAAAGGGACAACCCCTATCCCAACCTGGAAAACTTGCCGCACTACCCACCGGCTGATGATCTGCTGGAAGTGATGTTTGCCGAAGAATTTACCGCAGTAGCGGGTCAGTTTTCTTTTTGTGAGGATGAAGTGCAGTTTATTGAAAACCTGCTTACACTTGCCGAGGAACGCAGCTGGCGCAAAATATACTGCTGGGAACCCGAGCTGCAGCAACTGCTTGATCGTTACGAATACCCTTATTTTGAAACGGATAAAGATTTTGAACAAGCGGAAGTAGGCTTTACTTTATGCGAAGCCCTGGTTGCCCGCAATGGTAGCGTATTGCTATCTAACGCCGGTATGGCGGGCCGCCGTTTGAGTATCTATCCGTCTGTACACATTGTGTTGGCATACACCTCGCAAATGGTTACCGACCTGAAAGATGGCTTTAAACTACTGAAAGAAAAATATGGCAGCAATATACCTTCAATGATAACCAATGTAACAGGCCCCAGCCGCACTGCCGACATTGAAAAAACACTGGTTTTAGGTGCTCATGGGCCTAAGGAGTTGTTTGTTTTTTTGTTGGATGGGTAAATAGCCGACCCCGATTTCCCCCGCGAAACGGAGCCGGCTGATATATGAGATGAAGGTTTAGGCAAGATTTGGTTACTGATTTGAATTTAATGGTGATTTGTTATTTCCACCGATCTGATGGTCCAAAAATCGTCTGACAGTCCCTCATTGAGTAAATAATCATACGGAAGAGTAAAGTAACCGTCTAAACCCCATTCTTCGCCCCCGCTGTTTTTTACCAAAAACCGCCGTGTTTCGTCATTATAACCAACCGCCATTACCGCATGCCCCCCTAAACGGGCTTCGCCTGGTTGTGGCATATTTGCTACTCCGGAGGTTGCTGTTTCCGTACTGTCAAATGACTCGAAAACAGTGAATCCAAACACGAATGGATATCCTTCGGCAAGGCAGCCTTTCATTTGCGAGAGTGTGCGGGGTACGCGGTGGTAAGACAATACCTGATGTTCCAACGCATCGCTGTAGCAGGATTGGTAAGGCTTTTTTGTAAATTCACTTATAGAATAAGGCCAAAGCAACTCCGGGCAGGCACCAAGTTTACTAACTACTATCAATCCATCTCTTAAATATGCACCCGAATCGATGTTCACTGTATCAATAATAACACGCTCGTTGTAATAAATGAATAGTCGCGATGGTGTAAATAATTGTGCGCCTTGTTTTATTAAGTTAAATTCCAACGCCGCCGCTATGGCCTGCGCAGTACAACTACCCAAGCTTCTCTGGTCGTAAACTCCCGGGCTCTGGAGGCTTAAATCTACCGTCGGAGGGAGTTGCTGTAAAACGTGGACCGGAGCAGCATATGCAAAGTCTCTAAAATCGGGCAGATCGGGCCGCCATCCGTAAAAATGATTCATTGTCATCGTCTTATTATGTTAATGCCTACTCTAAATACGTTTTCGGCTCACCCGTAAATATTTATTTCCTGGGAGGTGGAGCAAGCAAACCGCCAATTGCGCCAATTGCCGCGCTGCCTAACGCTGTGATAATGGTCGGTACTGCTTGGTCATTGGTGATCTTTCCTGCGCCTATTAATATTAGTACACCAATAACTGTCAACAAAATTGTAGCGCCTAAAGCAATTACCACAATTCGGTAAATCCATTTATCCTTGTCCAGGGGACTTATGCTCACATTTTGCACAGCCTGCGCGGGATCGTTTCTAAACTCTGCTTGTAACTCGGGGTCGGATATTAAGCTAGTTTTAAAATCAGCTATATTTTCAAATGTATTCTTCATAATATATTTATCGCCTACTCTAATCCGTTTTCGGCCTTCCCGGTGGCATTGACTATTAATGCTGAACCCAAAATTGAGCAAACAGAAGGGCTTAAAACAGCGGCATTTAACGGGATTTTAATAGTGTTTTGCGCCTGAAATACCGTGAAAACACGGGGGGCGTTTTGTTTTGGTTTGGCGTACTTTAGAGAAAATTATTGAAAACCCTAAAACCCTAAAAATCATGAAAAAACTATTATCCGCATTTGTACTGATTATTATTGTCGCGGTGGGATGCAAGCCTGGAGGCAATGAAAAAAGTGCAATTGATCCTGCATTAATCACTTCAAAGAAAAGCAGTGCGCAAGCTGCCGCTCCGCCTACTGACATTGTTTATGAAGCCCTTGATGGTACGCCCCGCGATGAAGCCCTTAAACAGATCGCCTATTTTTACATAGCGCGGTCAGGAAGAAGTTATACCAATGAAAGCTTTTTTTTAAATAAGGATATGATAAAAACAATCCGAGACCTGTTGGCGACAGAACAACCTTCCGCAGGCGGGCTTAAAACAGATGGCTTCAGAATATATTTCGGCCAGGAAAGTCCAGAATCTGAGACGATAAAATTGATCTTAGTTTCTACAACGGACAGCATAGCCTATTCTACCTCACCATTAGAAAAAATGCATCACGACTATTATGGACATTCAAAGGCAGCATTGCATAGGGCCGGTGTCTCGTTAAAAATTGAGCCCGAACCATTTTCCACATCAGGAGTCAAACTGCGTGAGCTTGTTCGATCACCCCAAGATGATTTTCCGGATAATAGCTGCGCCGTAATAGGTAATGATGGCAATCTGATAGTATCATATGCTAAACGAATGGTACAAAACTTTAATGGAAATGTTGTTGAAACCAAAGGCGTTTGGTTTGATAAAGAGCGGCTCGATAAGATGTTACTGGAAGCCGATTTCGCAGGTGTACGTATATATATTGCAACTTACCACAATAATTTTTATGGAAGTGCTAAATACGGAAAGAGCACTTTCGTGCTGACGACCGTTAATAAAAGTAAAGAGGACTATTTTAATTGCAACCCTGTAAGCATTGCCAACTTCATAAAAAACGAAAATGGTAAATGGAAACCTGAGAAAATCGAGCCTCAAAACAATGGTGGCCTTTGCCCCTATAATTGTAATTAACACCCAATATGCTTCAATTTTTTAATTTATACACCAGCGCCGAATTGATTTGCTTCATTTCGGCGTTGGTTTGTCTTTTTAACGCTAAGGAGTTTCACTGGCGAATGCTGGTGCTATTTATGCTGTTAACATGTATGGTAGAATTAGGTGCAATACCTTTAAAGGCGGCTTATAGGGCAAACCCTATACCGATGAATTCAAATGCCTGGATTTATAACGTTTTATTGTTTTTCCAAATACCCGCCTTCGCAGCAATGTTCTACAATCTCATTGGGAGATATATCAACAGCAAGCCTGTGGTTTTCGCGGGAACGGGCGCGTTGCTATTACTTTACATTGTTGAGGCCTTTACTAATGCGGATGGTATATTTGATTATAACTCTACAACCTATACGGTAATGTCTGTGCTGTTTATATTGTACAGCCTGTATTATTATTACCTTTTGATTAACAGTGAAGAGTATGCCGACTTAAAAACCTTGCCGGATTTTTGGTGGACAACCGGCACCTTGTTCTTCTTTTTCGGCACAACGGCCCTCAATATGTTTCGTAGTAAACTTTTGGCTGAACCCCTTAAAAATACAGTATATTTATCTTACATACACGATACTCTTATCGTTATTTTATATGGCTGCTGGACATATGCATTTATTTGTAAAAGATGGATAACATCAAGCAAGAGATAATATTATCTACCCTTGTTTTTTTGCTTGCCCCCTTGGCTATTGTTATATACATTAGCATATACAACCGGCGTAAAAAACGCCACATAGAAGAGAAAGAGCATCTTAAAAATGCCTTCCAGCAGGAAATCCTTAAAACCCAAATAGAAGTACAGGAACAAACCCTTAATAACGTTAGCCGCGAGATACATGATAACATTACCCAGGTATTATCATTTGTTAAACTCAATCTTGCCTCAATTACCAATGCTGCTGCCCCGGCTCAACTGCAAAAAGTAGCCGAAAGTCGTGAGTTGATAGGCCGGGCTATTACAGATCTGCGCCATCTTTCAAAAAGCCTTAGTTTTGAGCACACGATGCATCAGGGACTTATAAAGGCGCTTGAGGCAGAGGCTGATAGAATAAACAACAGCGGAATTATAGAGATAAACTTAAAGGTTGCGGGCGACACCTATAGTTTAGGCGAGCAGCGCGAATTGGTATTGTTTCGTATTTTTCAGGAAGCGTTTATTAATACTTTGAAACACGCTGCGGCAAGCAGTTTTAATATCACCTTGCAATATTCTGAACT
>CBFGNU010000153.1:0-9473 GCA_965650195.1 uncultured Mucilaginibacter sp.
CTTACGGTGCCTGACAAGGAGTCGGGTCTAAAAGGATTGATACTATATAAATTGGATGAGGTAAGCGTTGTAGTACTCCCTGCATGGCTGGCACTGAACTCTGCCTGCGAAATATTTACGGTTGCGCTTGTCCAGTTGATACTCCCGTTTGTGCCGGCTGCTACAGGTGCTCCGCTCGCCGCTTCTGTACTAAGCACGGCGCTTTGATTTAACAGTCTAAAACTGTAATTCAGGCTAACATCATTGACAGCATTTTTGGTACATGCAGCACATAGCGCAGCAATGAATAATACAACAACTGTTATTTGTTTCATGACGGTATTTTTTAATTTAAAATAATTTTACGAACTATATAATTCATATCCAAACATTACCTAAGCTTTTGTATATCAATGGTATTAAAATATAATAAATATCATATTTTAATATTATCTATTTATCGGGATACGATTTGAAATAAGCAATTTAGCGGTACCAAAACAAAACCCGGCATTTTTAATTATATTAAATACATCAATACATAATCTATCATGAATAAATTGACCAAAACGCTGTTGTTTTCGGCAGGGATTGTAGCAATCACGGCAACGGCTAATGCGCAAAGCACCATGAAAAAAGACATTGCGGGCACTATGCAGATCCAGGGCATGTTCCGCGAGAGCAAGTTAGGGCAGCTTAACGGTATTTTAAATGCCAACGGCATACCATCATTGCCTGATAACAATTACTGGATAAACCTGTCTATGAACCATGTGCAAAAAAGGTTTGTATTTGAGGATGGTATTGGCGCAAGTTTCACATCTACCTCGGCTCCAAACAGTACAAACGGTATTCACGCCAAATACAACCAGTTCCAAATTTATGGCCGGGCCGGGTATAACGTTTCAACCAACGAGAATATTCGCGCGTTCCCTTTTATTGGATTAAATTTATCACAAGCCGTGTTACGCATCCGCGATGATAAACGCACACAAAGTACCTCAGATTTTTCACCTGAACTACTGAATTTAACAGCCAGTAAAACACTTTGGAACCCGCGTTTTGGTTTGGAGTTTGGCGGTGGTTTTGATTACCTCATTCGCGCAAAAGACAAAAAAATGGATAATTATACCATCCATCGTAACATCCCTATCGGTGTACGGATTGGATATTATTTGCAAGCTTCTAACCGCAACTGGAAAATTGATGGTGACTACAACCTTAACAACGGGCCCAATAATAAACAAAGCGGCGTATTCGTGAATGTAAATATTGGGTTGGGATATAAAGTACAACGACCATAAGCGATCAAAATCTCACTAAACAAACAAAGCCTTTCTGACGCGTCAGAAAGGCTTTGTTTGTTTTCACTCCCCTCTAACTCTCCTAAGTTTTTGGTTGATTAAAGTCTTTGTAACAAATTTGTCACAAAACATAGCAAATAATATTATCTTTCGCCGATGAAAAAATTAATATGCCTAGTGGCCTTAATTATTACGCTTGCAATGCCGTGTTTATACGCGCAGAAAGCCACTAACCCCATTATTTATGCAGATGTGCCTGACATATCAATAGAACGTGTGGGTAATAGCTATTACATGAGCAGCACAACCATGCATATGAGTCCCGGGGTTCCGATCATGAAGTCGGACGACCTGGTTAACTGGAAGACGGTGGGTTATGCATATGATACTTTAGCCAATATTGACGCGACGAATCTCATAAATGGCAAAAACATGTATGGAGAGGGTTCGTGGGCAAGTTCTATTCGCTTTCATGATGGCACCTTTTATGTAACCACATTTGCGGCAACCACGGGCAAAATGCATATCTATTCTACAAAGGATATCGAAAAAGGCCCATGGAAAGCAAGGTTATTTACCCCGAACCTGGGCGATCACTCTTTGTTTTTTGATGATGACGGGAAGGTCTATATGATTGGCGGGAGCGGAGATTTAAGGTTAATTGAGTTAAAAGACGATCTTTCAGCTATAAAACCCGGCGGAACGGACAAAATTATCATTGAAAAAGCACACGTGCCTTCTGGCGGCATTGGTCTCGGTCCGGAGGGCTCTCAACTGTTTAAGATAAACGGCAAATATTATCTTTTCAATATTACATGGCCACCGGGTAAGGTACGCACCGTTATAATACACCGGGCAGATAAGATCACCGGCCCGTACGAAGGACGCATTGGCCTTCAGGATCTGGGTGTGGCGCAAGGCGGATTGGTCCAGGCGCCAAATGGCGACTGGTATTCTTATTTGTTCCGTGATTATGCCTCGGTGGGCCGTATTCCATATCTGGTACCTGTAAAGTGGGTGGATGGATGGCCTGTTTTGGGAGTTAATGGCAAAGTGACCGATACGCTCGATCTGCCTGCCGGTAAAGGCTTGATCCCGGGTATCGTCGCTTCAGATAATTTTACCCGTAAAAAGGGCGAACGGGCATTACCAATGGTTTGGCAATGGAACCATAACCCGGATAATAGTTTGTGGTCTGTTACAGCGCGGAAAGGGTATCTACGACTCACCACCGGCAGGATTGACACTGGGTTCCTGGCGGCGCGAAATACATTGACACAACGCACCATAGGCCCGGTATGTTCCGGTACAGTTTCGCTTGACATTTCTAAAATGAAAGATGGCGATTTTGCGGGTTTGGGTCTGTTGCAACGAAAATACGGCTTGGCCGGTGTAAAAATAGAAGGGGATAGCAAAGCTATCGTAATGATCAATGTAAGCACCGGAAAACCTGTAGAGGCACAAAGAATCCCCTTAAACCAAAAGGTGGTATACTTTAAGGCGGAATGCAATTTTACAAACAGAAAAGACGTGGCAGATTTTTTTTACAGCCTTGACGGGAAAACCTGGACACCCTTGGGCACACAATTAAAAATGGCCTATACCTTCCCGCATTTTATGGGCTATCGGTTTGCTTTGTTTAATTATGCTACAAAAAATATAGGGGGAGCGGCCGATTTTGACTTTTTTCATATAACAGATTCCATATCCGCGAAAAAATAAAGTCTGTTAAATATTAACGGGTAATATAAACCAACAAAGCCTTTCTGATAATTCAAAAAGGCTTTGTCGGTATGTGTGAGATGTCGAGCAGCTTTTTTTCAAATTAATTTACTTTTTACATGTTATTGTATTTTTGTTTAATTTTAATGGCCTCATTATCAATATAACTCGCGTATTTCTGATATGGTGCTTTTATATTAATATCGTAAGCAAAACCGTATATGATCAGAAATTTTATTGCCTGCTTGCTTTTGTCAATGGCTGTGCTATTTGTAAGGCAAGTTAACGGGCAGGGGTTTAGCGGCTCAATTATTTACAACCCTCCCGGCGGTCAGGATGGTTGTATCTACAGCATTGACGTTAATGTAGATATTAGCAGGCCCACAGGACATACCGGTATAGCTATAAAAACAACCGCCAGTGTTACTGCGGTAAAAGGCATAGTTTTTCAGGGTAAAACCTACTCGTCATCGCAAGTTCCGGGTGTGTTTCAGGAATATTTGGGAAGCGTACGTTCAGATTATATAAATTTAAAATACACACTTGTTGCAGGTTCAGTATCAAAAGGATACAATACATCAAGCGGTGGTTCTATAGATTGGAACAGGTTACTGGGGAAGCCTTTTACTTTTAAATCTGACGTACAGGCAGCAATTCAAAAAGAAGGGAACGACCTTTTTGATAATAATGGGATAAGTATAAGAAATGTGACGATTGATGGCACTATCCCTTTTGAAGCTTATGCAATTGCCAAATACCTTGAAGATCAACAGGTAAAAAAACAAGCTTCAAGCAGTTCTTCAGTAAGTGGTAGCTCAGCCGATAATACCACCGTATCTATTGGTTCTACCGGACAGACTAAGGCGGCGCCACAATCCTATTACAGTAGTCAGCAAAAAACAAGTAGCGGCGGTACGTCAATTAATGCCATAGGGCCATCAACACCCGGCAAAAGCACCTGGCAGGAAAGGAATGCAAAAATGCAGGAAGAGAACCGCCAACTAATTGCTCAGCAACAGCAACGTACCGCTGACATACAACGCCAAAGCAAGGAGGTGTCAGAAAAATTTGTTAGCGACGCTACCGAATTGGTTGGGATGATAGGTAATATCATTAAATCCGACAGGGAAGCAAAGGAACGAAAAGAGGAGCGCCGTTTGGCCTACGAAAGACGACAAGCTGAAGAAAAACAACAGCAAAAAGAAGAAAAAGAAGCCGAGGAGGCAGAACTGCGACGAATAGCTGCCAACCAACTGGCGCGAATTGAGCTGCGAAAGGCCTTTTTTCCTGAATTTCCGGAAGGCGGTGTGCCGTTCTCATCTACAAAAATAGATGTTGATCAACTTTATTATTTCACGTATTTATTTGATAAGGGAACAATTGAGTCGCTTAGGCCGGTTGTTACTTTAAGCAACCTGTTTATTATCAGCAGATATGCCGATGGCACCTGGCCCTTTAAAGACGCTATTTTAACTGATATCAAAAAATTGAATATTAGCGGTGATATAACCTTGATAGGATATTTTACTACGAAAGAACTAGCTGATGAAATGCGCAGTAAGTTCGTATCCATGGCCATAGAGTCGGGTATGGATATTAAAGATATTTTTTATAAAGGCCGTAAGGCTACTGTGCCAACTACCGGAGTAGCTGATGTATGGAGTGGCACCGATGAAAATAAAAAAAGCGGCAACACAACTGGTGACGATTTTTGGAGTACTGACACAAAACCGCCGGTGGCTGGTAAGGCAACAATGACTATCCCGCATACAAACGGCACAGTAACCAGGCGCGAAACTGCGAAAGAACTTGATGACTATTGGAGCACGGATAATAAAGCCGCAGCCACCACTAAGTCAGCCCCCGCCAAAAGCGAGGAAGACGATATGTGGACCGTCAAGCCGGTTAAAAAAGAAGTTGTGGCAGATAGCGTCAATATTAAAAACAAACCTAAACCTTTACTAAAAAAGAAAGCACCGGTTAAAAAACCGGCCTAATATTATAAATCTATACATGAGAAAATACCTTATCCTTGCTCAGCTAATACTTTTTTTTCATTTTAATTCTTTAGCGCAAAGCAACATTGCAAAAATAACCTATGATGACGCTGAGGAAGCCTTTTCTAAAGGAGATTACCCTACCGTTTTTACAAAGCTAGCCGAGGCCGAGAAAGCATTGGGTAAACTTAATCCGCCGATAGCTTACCTATGGGTAGCCACAATGGATAAAATGTTGGATAATTTGTCAATAACAGATACCACCTTATTACGAAAAACTATAAACATTAGCGCTTTTTACCTTAAACAATATGGCGATAATACATCGTTGATAGATAAATACCGTGAGGTATATAGAATGAATGACAGGTTAAAGGTAAAGGGTGACTCCTTTGCTATGTTTGAGGGTGCAGATTATAAAAAAGGAGACGAAGCATACGGTCAAGGAAAACTCCCCGAAGCATTGATTTTGTTTAAGAAAGCGGCTGATGCCGGCAGTGCCCGCGCTGCAAGCATGGTTGGGAGATTGTACTACTTTAAGAATGTAGGTGTAACTCAGGATTCAACCGAAGGGGTTAAATGGTACCGTAAAGCTGCTGACGGCGGTTATGATGTGGGTATGTATCGCACAGCTATGGCTTATCAAAAAGGAGAAGCAGGCATTCCAAAAGATATTAACCAGGCAATTGCCTGGCATAAGAAAGCGGCCGCTAAAGGCAATTTGAGCTCGATGTTACGACTGGGCGAAATTTACTCTGCCGGAGATGGCGTGTCAGAAAATTTTGCAGAAGCCATGACATTTTTTAAAAAGGCAGCAGCAGCCGGAGACAATATAGCTGCTTACAAAGTGGGGATATTATACTATAATGGGCAAGGTGTTACACAGAATTTTTATGAGGCTTTTAATTGGATAAAGCAAGCGGCTGATAAAGGCTATTTGCAAGCCATCAGAGATCTGGGCCTGATGTATGACAATGGGCAAGGTACAGCGCAAAATTATACTGAGGCTATGACGTACTACCATAAGGCATCCGACAAGGGCGACTTAAATGCACTAAACGACATAGGAACCTTGTACTATAATGGATCTGGTGTACCGCAAAATTACACAGAAGCCATGGTTTGGTTTAGGAAAGCTGCTGATAAGGGTTTGATTACAGCTATTAATAATATAATGGTTGCATATAAAGCAGATAAAGTTCCCAATCCCGATTACCCATGGGCACTTTCGTTGTTTAAAAAAGCGGCGAGCGATCTTCCTGATGCGGCTTACATGGTTGGCCTGTTTTACGCCAATGGCAGAGGTACAACGGTAGATTTTAGCCAGGCAGTTGTATGGTACGGAAAAGCTGCTGATAAAGATCAACTTGATGCCGTAAAGGCGTTGGCTACTTGTTACGAATATGGCACAGGTGTTGTAAAAGATGCTGTGAAAGCGCAGCAATTAATAGCAAAATCGGCAGAAATTAGTTCGAGAGCTAAAAAACCTTAATTAGCCTGTAATCCGCCATCGGTTAGAGTTACCCACGCTTTAAAGCTATATGGGAGAATTATAAAGACCTGTAAAAGATAATTTACAGGGTCTTTACGCGGTTGGACGTACCAAGCCGGAGGCGAGGCGACACGGTTTTCCACAGGTGTTTGAGACCAGCGTGACAGACGATTATTAACTGGCAATATAAAACCAACAAAGCCTTTCTAAAATGTCAGAAAGGCTTTGCTATTTATAACGGTATTGATGACCATTCAGCTGAGTTATGCGAAGTGTTGGTAGCAAAGAAGTTGATTGATGTTTAATTGTCTTTATTAATTATTAGTATTATTTTGGTAATCGCCAATTATAGAATTAAACCTGCAACGTCACTTAGCAAATTCAACAGATCTTTAATGCGCAACTCACCTGTTATAGCCAAAACGCTTGATGAAGTAATTACTCATTTAGAAAATATTGTAAAGGAATCAAAAAAGAATAAAAGCAGAGCAGGATATTTCGCTGCCTTATATCATAAAGTTACGGTAAGGGTTAAAGAGGATATTGAAAAAGGGCAATTTTCAAATGGTAATAGCCTGGCCAACCTGGATATCACCTTTGCTAACAGGTATTTTGATGCTTACCAAAAATGGAAGAACGGTGAACCCGTATCAAAATCGTGGAAAGTTGCATTTGAAAATTGTGAAAAGCCCTCGAGACTTGTTTTACAGCAGCTACTGTTAGGGATGAATGCACATATCAATTTTGATTTGGGTATAGCTACTGTTGAGGTGGCAAATGGTGATATCGACAGCTATAAAAACGATTTTGATGCAATTAATATAATTTTGTCTTCATTAACGTATGGCATCATTAGTAAACTAAACGTTATTTCACCACTTCTTTCTACGCTGGGTTTTAGTGGCACATCATCAAATTTTATGCTGATCCAGTTTAGCATGGGTAATGCCAGGGACGGCTCCTGGTGTTTCGCCGAAAAACTTAGCGGACTTTATAAAGACCAGGCCGCCTATTCAAAGGCAATTGAAGAGCGGGATACAGAAATTGCTGAATTAGGAAATAGCTTAACAAAAACTACGGGCATCCTCACAATTGGTTTGTGGTTAATTCATTTATTTGAATTAAAGAATGTAAATAGGGTTATAAAAATATTGAGTGAATATGCTAAGCCTTATATGAAGGATATGAAAAAATTCGGATAGAGCAACCTCAACCCACTAAGTCCGCTGCCTTGTACTTTCCATTTTCGTCGATATCAATTAATATGGTATGGCCAAAAAACAGATCGCCGTCATTACAATAGATCAGCGTAGAACAATCGTCATTAAAAGCAATGCTTTCTATGGTAACTCGCTTTCTAAATTCTTCAATGGTTACCGGCTGTTCTTTTTCTTCAGTATCGTCAAGCCATTCCGCATTTTTTAATTCGATCATTTCACTTTCCATTTCCAGAAGCATCTGATTATAAAATTTTGATTGCAATTGGCTATTAGCAAATTCGATAACCGTTTGAAGTTTTTCTGGCGTGGTGAAATGGATATAAACTACTATTGGATATTTATCTATGAGTTTTCCTTCGTACCAATCAAATTTCTCATCGTAAATAAGTTCGCCAATTGTGGGGATTGTGATGATTTGATCGCCAATAAAATCGGCTCTGGTTTCCTCGGAATAATGCTCGTTATTCAGTTTTTCAAATGCGGTTGTTATTCCCTTTGGCGAATCGTCATTCAGGAAAAATAACTTTCTTGTCAGTTCCGCCTCATTTGTAGGCACTACTAAGCCATCGGTTAATATCTCGATCGTATCATTTTGAATTTTAATTCCGAGGTATTTTTTCTCATTAGGTATGTAAACGTTATGCTGTGCTCCACCGTCTATAGCCGATTTGACCACAGTAATTCCCCACTGAAAATTCTCGTCTATTGCACAACTATTTAAGATTATACTTTGTTTATTAAATATTGACACTTGAAATGTCCTCAATATCAATAACATAGTAAAATCATCATTTACAGCTACAAAAGGGGCGAAGTGCTGAAGGAAATTTCTAATTTCTTTTGGGTTACCCCGTCGGGCTTGTTTAAGCAAGTCCATTAGGTTATAGCTCCAGGTTTTTTGCAGCGTCAATGTTGAAACAGGATTTTGTTTACCTGGGGTATTGACCTCGGTTACACCGAATATCTTTTTTAGTTTGCTAAACGTGCCCAATTTTTTTAATTAATTTTCTGATAGCCATCGGAAAGATAGTAAAACAAAAAGCAGTAATATAATTCCCTTAAGATTTTTGGTCAATTAAGCTGGGGCTATGGGTACCTTTGATAAGGTGCTGAGCAGGGCGTTTAACAGGCTTGTTTGTCTACAGATACCCCTTAGCCTGTAATCGAAACAGCTCAGCATATTGCCCGTTTTTTGCAAGCAGTTCGTCATGGGTTCCGCCTTCTAGTATGGTGCCGGCATTTAACACCAATATGCGGTCTGCTAATCGCGCGGTAGAAAACCTATGCGATATCAATACAGCCGATTTACCTTGCGTTAATTTAGCAAAGCGCTGAAAAACATCATATTCTGCCCTTGCATCTAATGCGGCTGTAGGTTCGTCTAATATCAGAACCTGGCTGTCTTTCATGTATGCGCGGGCCAGTGCAACCTTTTGCCACTCGCCGCCTGATAGTTCAATACCGTTGTTGAATCGTCTACCCAGCGCCTGTTCATAGCGCCCCGGTAATTTTTCGGTAAGGGAATGGGCCAAACTTTCCTTAGCTGCTTTTTGTATCAACGGCGCGTTACCCAATTCGCCAATATTGCCAACCGCTATATTTTGCGAAAGCGTCATTTGATAACGCAGGTAATCCTGAAAAATAATACCTATATTTTGCCTCAGGCTTTTTACGTCATACTCTTTCAGGTCGATACCATCTAAAAGTATGCGCCCTTCTGTGGGGTCGTACAGTCGCGCCAACAGTTTTACCAAAGTGG
>CBFGNU010000154.1:0-9430 GCA_965650195.1 uncultured Mucilaginibacter sp.
TTTTGATTTAAAGGAAACAGAAATAGTAGGCAGAAACTCCGTTGGAGATAAAGGCCACTACTATGTAAATTCCCGCCGCGAAAAGGAGTTTGTTGCGCTTTCACTTGAACAGAAAGTAAAATTAGTAGTGCCATTTATACATGAAACGCTCGGTGTTAACAGTAATTATGTAAAACGTACGATGGAGTGCTATTTTATAGCGAAGCAAAAGAAAATAGGCGATTTGCAACCCATCATAGTGCAGATCGGCGGAGACGATTATGGTTCATTGACACTTATTATTTTAAATAAGGATTTAATACCAGTAAGTGGCTATAATTTAAGCGGCGGCATGAATTCGGGGCCATATCAAATGGGGGATTCTTTGGTTGCTTTACCCGACAATATATACTCGATTTTAGAAAAGGATAAGTTTATAACCTATAGGGTTGTAGAGTCATTTTTTAATGATTCACTAAAACGACCATCAAATGTGGATTCAGTGGTGTATAAAAGTAAAATAGAAAGCAACGGGAAGATCGCTACGAAAAAAGTAGACAGTATACGTTACCATAAACCATTTGAGCCGCAGGGAAGTTTGCTTTAAAAAAGACACGCAGTATTATTTCAAAAAAATTAAGACCTTGCACCCGTCAAATATATTATACTGTTGATGAAAAAATTAACGGAAGCTAACGCCCGATCATTTACCATAATCCTTATAATAGTTACTTTTTTTATCCGCCTGCTTATAGCCGCTTATACCGGCCTGGGTAATGGCGAATCGTACTATTTTAGGGGAGCTTTACATCTGGACTGGAGTTATTTTGACCAACCGCCTTTGTTTTTTTGGCTGGGTGGGCTCAGCATAAAACTATTCGGCCTTACCAATTTCGGTATCCGTTTCCCAACTGTTTTATTATTTGCCGGTACCAGCTGGATGCTATTTCTCATCGCGCAAAAAATATTCAATGCTAAGGCAGGTTTTTGGGCTGTAGTAGTAATGAATTTAAGTGCACTATTTACAGTGGCCACCGCAGTCTGGTATCAACCGGATGGACCGCTAATGTTCTTTTGGCTGGCTGCTACCTGGTACCTGGTTAAACTGATGGGCGTAGGTGAGGCGAAACTACTTGATACTAAAACGGATAAAGGCAAAATATACCGTTTATGGATATTAACAGGCATCTGTTTGGGTTTAGCCACCTTAAGCAAATACCATGTGCTGTTTATGTTTGCAGGTGTGTTTTTATATGTCTGCACCCGTAAAGATCAGCGGCTTTGGCTTACCCATCCCGGTCCGTACATAGCGGTACTCATCACTATTTTAATGGCTGCTCCGGTAATTTGGTGGAATTATAATAACAACTGGGTATCGTTTGTTTGGCAGGGAGAACGCGCCGGTACGCGCGACCAGGCTTTTGAATGGCATATTGATTGGTTTTTACGCAGCATAGGCGGACAAGCGGCATGGCTGCTGCCCTGGATCTGGTTCCCAACCATAAGGCAGCTATTTGTAACGTGGAAGGAGCGGGTAAAGCCCGAATATGGCTTTAACTTTTGGATGTCTGTTCTACCCATTGTGTTCTTTACCGTGCTTACCTTATGGGCCGATCTCCAATATCATTTCCATTGGCAGGCACCGGGGTATATGATGCTCTTTATGCCCTTAGGTTTTGCCATTGATAAGGCCTTAACGGGGGCTGATGATGCCAGGAAGCGCTTAACCCGCCGCTGGCTAAATTTTTCCATTTACTTCACCGTAATTACTATTAGCGTGCTTGGCCTGCATTTGGTTACCGGTTTTTGGCAAAGCTACGGCCCTAAATGGGTAGCGAGTTTGGGCGGCGGTAAAGTAGACCCCACCATACAAGGGGTTGACTTTGATGAGATAATGACACGATTTGAAAAAGAAGGCTGGCTTAATAACGATAAGGTTTTTGCAGGCAGTAGCCGCTGGTGGCTGGCAGGCAAGGTAGACTGGGCTCTGAAAGGTAAAAAGCCCATTATATGTTTTAACCGCGATGCCCGTAACCTTGCTTTTTTAGTAGACCCGAACACCTTGCTGGGAAAAGATGCCATTATTATAGGGGAGGCTAACGCTTATGATGAAACCATCTACCAGGACGGCACACCGTTTTTTGACAGTATTATCCGACTGGAAGATATACCCATTATCCGCGGTGGCGTAGTTGAAGAACACCTACAGGTGTATTACTGCAAAAACTTCCATCAGGCCAAAGCGCCGTTAAACGATTATCCTGTTTACAGGCAGTTGAATGGCTTGCCGCCGTTTGGGAAGTAGTATATTCATATTATAATTACACATAGAGCATAAATCATAATAAACGCATAACTGTTGCGTCGATAAAAGTGCTTTTTAGCTAAATTTAACGATTAAAACCTTCGCCATGTTACTTAGAACTATCTTTTCACTTTTTTTCCTCACACTTGTTATAACAAGTAAGGCACAAAACGTAGTCAACCATACGGTAGAGCCCGTTGGCGAGTATAAGAACATCGACTTAAGTAAGGAGATGAAAATTATTGAGAATCTGATGGACCCAAAGAACAAACAAAAGGAGGCTTTAATGGAATCTGTTCAGTTTTCGGCTAATAATTACACACCAGGTCTTTTGTACATTTTGTCAGCAGCATTGTTTGCCGATGAGAAAAAAGACAAAGCGATGTTTTGGTTTTACGTCGCCCAACTGCGAGCTCGATATGATGCAAACAGATGCGTAGATAAAACAGCTTCCGCGGCGCGATATAATTCAATAATTGGATTGCCTATAAATGAGTATGCCTTAGCAAATTTGGATGTTTTGAAACGTACGATTGATAGTGTTGTAACTTATGTTAGATTAAACGAAGAAAACTACGATCAGCGCTGGATAAACATGGAGGGTATGGGGGCTTTTACCTCCACTGTAGATAAAACAAGTGCCGAAAGGCCTCTTAGCCTACCTAAAGAGCAGTGGCCAGCTATTAAAACCGCGACAATTAAGGAATATTACGACGGTTTTATTGAAGCAATGGCATCATTAGCAAGGAAGCAAAAATAATTGCAGGAGTGCTATAAAATAAAGAATTCATTATATCTTAAAACCGGCTTTATCCTCTTAGCCGCAAGCTCTTATCAACCACCTTCTCAACCAATAAACTCCGGTTAGCCTGCGCATCTACATCTATAGCGCCATGGTTATTAAATGCATCAACAGCCTCCTGCGCTTCGCGGGTTGAGGCGGCATGTACGGTAATTATGGTGCCGTTTCGCGCTAGTGAAGCGTAGTGGTCAGCTTCGTCCTGGTTTTCATACAAATGATGGAACAAATTTTCTATTTGGTCATCTTTAGCCCTTGTAGGATCGTAAGTATGGCGGTCTACATTCTCGTCCTCAAACTCGTTGGCTAATAAATAATCTCCTGCTTGTTCGGCAAGGGCAGGATCGGCAAAAATTCCTATTACTGTTATCATGTTTAGTTAAATGAACGAGCGAGGTAATTGTTTTACAGGCGTTTTATAATAATTGGCAGCGCATTTGCTATGCTTTAAACAACCTGTAATTGAAAAACATATGGACTATAAAGACGATGAGTTCCTGAATGATTTTGAAGATCAGCCGGAACAAAATGAACCCGGTGCTTATCGGGATGATAAGCCTGAAGATGATGGCGCACCAAATGCCTACGCCGTTAAGGATGATGAAGGTGTTGAAGAAAAGGACTTGAAACGTAGTTATTTATTTGGCGATGCCGAAATGAAGCCGGTGCGGGAAGGACAACCAATGGGCGGTGAAAGTTTCGGGCAAACTATCCTAACTCCATCCGGTGATGATAAGAATAATCCTTCGCGAAACGCGGGCTACAGCAATGCTTACTTTGGCCGCACAGAGCCGGCGGAGGAGCACCCTGAGAATAGCAATTTTACTGCTGATGGAGATAACGAGTATATAGAGGGAACCGCCGATCGAGATGGTGAAAGGCAAGTAGGCGTCCCCGGCCCCATTGAAATCCCCGGGCGAGAAAATGCTAATGAAGATGATGGCAAACAGCACATAGAAACGTAATAATAAAGCAGTCCCGCAAAATGCGGGACTGCAAAGGTTTAGGCATTTATTATCTTTCGGCTATTTCTTTAACCTTATCAAGCGCTTTTGGCCATATTTCCTTGAACATATCTACGTAGTCATCGGCCATATCACAATCTATCAGTAGTTCAGTTTGGCCATTTACTTCTTTGAGGGTGTAATTTTCGTGTGCGCCGGCCCATTGCCGTACCTTTTCGCTTGTGGTGTCTTCCACACCATCTTTTAGTTCGCCCAAATGTTCTATAGATAAAAATTCGTTGGGAATGTTCTCCTCAATGCGCGACACCATACCCCCCATGCCGCTGCTGTCCGTGAATATAGCTTTACTGCCTTTTTTCCAATCGGTAATAGCACGCGAACCTTCCATAAAAACAGCTGTCCACTCGCGGTAAGTAGCGTCATCCACTAATACGCTCCATACTTTTTCGCGCGGCGCGTTAATTAATGTTTTAAAATGTAGCTTTTCCATAATGTAGTTTTTAATTAATGCAAGTTAGCACTAACCCGCTTTATAAAGGTTGGGCGAAAAGGACAATAAAAGGGGTAGGATAGGACAAGTTCTAATGAAAATTCCTACCCTTATGAAACGCATCTTTTGGTGATGTTTCTGGGGGTATGGAGCGTGCATCGTACGGGAAAGGCGCGGTAACCTCGTCGCCGCGTGAGGGTATAAACGGAAAATCATCATCAGTGACAGCCGTTAAGTTATTCAGCATTTTGTTCAGGTTAAAGCAGCGGGCCGCTACTACGTGTATCACATCGCCTTCTATCTGCAATTTACCTTCTACCATAAATAATTTAGCCTGTAATATTTCTTTGCGGTATTTTTCAAATACTTTTTCCCAAACCACCAGGTTAGAAAAACCGGTCTCATCCTTTATAGTAATAAATACTATGCCCTTAGCCGTGCCGGGGCGCTGCCGTATGGTAATGAGGCCCGCCACTTTTACCTTGTCGCCATCCTTCATTTCTTTAAGCTTGCCTGTGGGCGTTATGTGCAGCATATCCAACTCGCGGCGGATAAAGCTAACCGGGTGCGCTTTAAGCGACAGACCGGTAAAAGCAAAATCATGCACCACATGCTCTGCCGGTTTCATTACGGGCAATTCCATTTGCAATTGTTGGGTATCGGTATCCTTTTTACCTGCAAAAAGACCAACTGGTTTGGTGTTAATAGCGGGTACTTCCCACAGCGCCTGCCGCCTGTCGAGCCCAATAGAGCGGAAGGCATCAGCATCGGTCAATCGCTCAATAGCAGCTTTGGGTACACCTGCATCGCTTATCTGGATCAGACCGGTATAGCCTGCCCCCCGGTTATCCACCAATACCTGCATATCCTTTTCTTTTAACCCTTTAACCTGCCTGAAACCTAGGCGCACAGTACAATATTGTCCTTCTTTTTCTTCCATTATATTGTCCCAATAGGAGTAGTTAATATCAACCGGGCGCACGGTTACGCCATGTTGCCGGGCATCGTCAACAATCTCAGCAGGCTGATAAAAACCCATCGGCTGACTGTTCAGCAGCGAGGTACAAAAAACATCGGGATAATAATACTTTAGCCAGCATGATATATAGACCAAATGCGCAAAGGCTGCCGCATGGCTCTCGGGGAAACCATAACTTCCAAAACCTTCTAACTGCTTAAAAATCCGCTCGGAAAAATCTCTATCATAACCTTTTGCAACCATACCTTCCACTAATTTATCTCTAAAAGCACTTACCTGCCCCTTAGCTTTAAAGGTAGCCATGCTGCGGCGCAGTTGGTCAGCCTCTGCGGGGGTGAAATCAGCTGCTACAATGGCAATTTCCATGGCCTGCTCCTGAAATAACGGCACACCCTTTGTACGGCCCAATACTTCTTCCAGTTCTTTCGATGGAAATATTATAGGGTCGATACCATCGCGTCTGCGCAAATAAGGATGTACCATGTCACCCTGTATAGGCCCGGGGCGAACTATGGCCACCTCAATAACCAGATCGTAAAACTCACGCGGCTTTAACCGTGGCAGCATAGACATTTGTGCGCGGCTCTCTATCTGGAAAACACCCAAAGTATCTGCTTTGCATATCATATCATAAACCTTTGGGTCATCCTGTGGGACGTTTTCCAGCGTCAGACTGTGTCCGTAATGCAACTTAACCAGATCATATGCTTTACGGATACAGGTGAGCATACCCAGTGCCAATACATCAACTTTTAAAATGCCCAATGCTTCAAGATCGTCTTTGTTCCATTCCAGTTGCGTGCGATCCTCCATGCGGGCATTGATTACGGGGCATAGGTCCGATAGTTTGCAGCGCATAATAACAAAGCCGCCGGTATGCTGCCCTAATTGCCGCGGGAAGCCACGCATTTGCATAGTGAGATCGAGAGCTTTTTTAAGCAGCGGATCATCAGGGTTGAGTCCCTGACCGATGATGCGTTCCCTATCAAAAGCCTCTTCCGAAAAATCCCATATGGCACCACCTAAACGTTTAATGGTATCTTCCGATAAACCCATGGCCTTCCCTACATCTCTCAAAGCGCCTTTATGCCTTTGCTGGGTTACAGTAGCTACAATGCCCGCATGTTCGCGACCGTAAGTTTGGTAGATCCATTGGATGATCTCTTCGCGGCGTTCATGCTCAAAATCGCAATCCACATCGGGCCATTCCTCGCGCGAATCAGACATAAAACGAGAGAACAATAACCTTGATTTGGTTGGATTTACAGGAGTTATCCCCAAACAAAAACAAACCGTACAGTTAGCCGCAGAGCCGCGCCCCTGGTGCAATATGCCCAGTTCTTCGGCTTTTTGGGTATACTCATATATCCTTAAGAAGTAAGGGGCCAACGCCCTTTTCTTAAAAAAATCAAGCTCAAAGTTGATCTGTTCTACAATTTCGGGTGTAATGCTATCGCCCAACATTTTTTTTGCGCCTGCCCAGGTATGTTCGGCTAGATGCTCATCAGCCGTGCGCCCATCCGGACTGATCCATTCTGGTTCCAGGTACTTTAATTCATCTAAAGAGAAGTTACAGGCATTGGCAATTTCCTGCGTTCGGGCCAGCGCGTCGGGGTACTGACGGAAAAGTCTCTCCAGTTCCTCCAATGGCTTTAAGTAGCGCTCTGCATTGGCATGTAACTTAAACCCCGCATTGTAAATGGTGCATTTTTCGCGCACACAGGTTTCTATGTCCTGCAATTCGCGCCGCTCAGGGGCATGGTAATGAACATTGCCGGTGGCCACCATAGGCACACCTGTTTGCGCCAAACGGTGAAAACGCTTGGCATCATCGCCGCTGTAGGAGCGACTTGCCGCTATATATAAAGCGGAACCTAATGTTGCCTTATATTGGGCCAGATCAGCTTTAAAATCCTCATCAAAATCAAAGTGAGCATTTAATTGATCAGGTGGGATCACAATAAATTTTATCCCTTCGGCATTATCAAAGATATCCTGTTTATACAGTTCGCATTTGCCCTTTTCGGTACGCAGATTGCCCTTGGTAAGCACACCGCATAAACGGCTCCATGCCTTAATATCAGTAGGGTAGGCCAGCAGACCTGGGCCATCCAGCAGATCCAAACGGCAGGCGGGTATCAGCTTAATTTTGTTTTCATTTTTTATGACGATGTGTGCCCGAACCACACCTGCCATGCTGTTATGATCAGTTATAGCGATGTGGCTATAGCCTAATTCAGCGGCGTATTCCGCCAACTCTTCCGGGTGCGAGCCGCCCCGCATGAAGGAGAAATTACTGGTTACTTGAAGTTCTGCGTATTGTATCATATCTAAGCAAAAAATCCATGAATAAACCACCTTGTATCCTCATTATCATAATGCCCTGATCTGAACAGCCAGTAGCGTCTTCCCTCGGTATCTTCCACCGCATAATAATCCCTGTGCTGCCCTTCATCGCGCCACCATTCGCGTTCTATACGCTCGGGGCCATCGGCTTTATCAATAACATGGCGCTTGCCTTTATAGATAAAGTGTTTTGGCGGATAGTCGGGCAGCAGCGCCATCACTTCAACCTGCTCGGGCCGCTGCAATAAACGCAGCGGGCGCGGCCTGTCGGTTCGCCAGATGGTAGCGGGAGCTTCCTGTAAAGAGGTTGCTTCTTTTATTGATCGCTCCGGCCAGTAGTTTTCTGTAGGCAGGTACCTGTGGATGCGCTCTGCGCCGATTTTACCGCCAAGTTTGTCCAGCAGTTCGGCAAGGGCGGCATCTTTCAGATCGGGTGGGCTTATCCATACCTTTTCTTGCTTTACCTCCATGGCTTCCACTCTGGGCACTTCCATTACAAACAGCTCGATCCCTAAAGCGGGTTCAATCTTATCTATCTGCAAACCAAAAAGCTTTTGCAGGTGCGATACACTATAAGAGCCGCGATTGGTGCTGATAGAAACCTGCACCTGTTTACCATCTATGCGGTAACATTTCAATATCGCTTTGCGAATACCTTTACCTTCGGATTGTAGCCTTGCACATAACATTTCTAATAACTGCTGTATAGCTATTTCAATACCGGGGACTGTTTTTATAGGCTCCAAACTTGGCAGGCGCTCTACATAAGGTACGGGCGGTATAAGTGGCACAAGCGGTTCATCTTTTAAACCCAAAGCCTGTGTTAGCCGCGTCAGCAATTCATCGCCAAAACGTTTACGTAGCTCGCGGCCGGGCAAATTCATAAAACTGCCAATGGTGCGGAAGCCCAGTTTCTGCAAGCGCTCTAAAACCTCCTCGTCCAAACGCAGCGCGGCAGGAGGGAGTTTGGCCAGGGCTTCGGCTTGTTTTTGCTGCGCGATGATAGGAGTAACCCTGCCGAAGCGTGCCACCGCCCAGGCAGCTCCCGGCGTATCGGCTATAGCTGCGCGGGCATCATAGCCGTTGCCACGCAGTTTTAAAACGATCTCTTTCAAATAACCGCGCTCATCTTCCCATAAGTGCGTACATCCCGAAATATCCAGCATTAGGCCATCGGGCACATCAATGGCAACTATGGGCGTATAGCGTATGCACCAAAGGCCCAGCTTGCGTAGCAGTTTCTCTTGTTTACCTATTGGATTATCAATTACCTTCAATCCAGGTGCAATTGCCTTAGCATCGGCGGCAGCCATACCTGCATAAACACCTTCTACCTCGGCTAAATTATTGGCGGCGGTTACTATGATGCGGTTACGCAGGGGAGCGGCAAAAACAAAGGGCACATCCTTTAACTCTGACTGGCGGAGGGATTGCCAATCGGTTAATAAATGCCTGAACCATATGGACATATAACGTTTTTGCATAAGCTATCATGCCAGTAGTTTATCGTATTCAGCAACCTGCTGTTCAACAATCGTTTGTTCAATCGCTACAAACTTGCCATCGG
>CBFGNU010000155.1:0-9390 GCA_965650195.1 uncultured Mucilaginibacter sp.
AAGCACAAGCAACAAATAAGGGTGATTACATTAGGATCAAACGTGTTAAAAACGGGCGGTTATAATGCTAATGATGTGAACGCTCAGATAGCGCAAGTTCTCACTGATTTCAAAACTCCGGCAGGTATTACTCTTCGTATGGGTGGTGGTCAGGAAGATCAAACAGAAGCTGCTGTATTCCTTTTATCCGCATTAGGTGTGTCATTTATGCTGATCCTGATCATTCTGATGATGCAGTTTAACTCAATAGGTAAAACGTTTATCATTATCAGCGAGATATTGTTCAGTATAATAGGCGTGCTCTTGGGTGTAAGTATTTTCGGGATGACCTTCTCTGTATTAATGACCGGGATTGGCATTGTGGCGCTGGCTGGCGTGGTTGTTCGTAATGGTATATTGCTGGTTGAGTTCACCGATTTGCTGATGTCGCAGGGCCAAAACCTGCATGATGCTGTTGTTGAAGCAGGCCGTACGCGTATGACGCCGGTATTGCTTACCGCTACCGCAGCTATATTAGGTTTGATCCCACTTGCGATAGGCTTTAATATTGATTTTGCTGGATTGTTTAATCATTTCCAGCCGCATATCCATTTCGGAGGCGATAACACTGCATTCTGGGGACCTTTATCATGGACAATGATATTTGGTTTGGGTTTCGCTACCCTTATCACATTGATTTTAGTGCCGTGCATGTACATCATTCACTACAACTTAAAGCAACGCTTATTTGGTAAAAAGAACGCCAATAAAGCTGAGTTAAAAACAGTTTAATTAAAGCTGGATATAAATTTAAGCCGCCCTGGATAACCGGGGCGGCTTTTTGTTTTGGGAATGATTATTGCACTTCACCGATAAACCATCTAAACATGACGAAGCAAAATACAATCCCATTAAAACAGGTTATCGGAATGGGAATATTAACGGGTATGCGTTCAGCCGCGGCACCTGCTATAGCCGCGCATATTTTAAACAATAACAAAGGATCACAGGTGTATCGCAGTCCCATTGGTTTTATACCCACAAGCGCTATAGCCGACGCTTTAAAATGGATGGCCCTTGCTGAGTTTTTAGGGGATAAATTGCCGCTCGCTCCAAATCGAACCCAACCCTTGTCAATAGCTATACGATGTTTCGCCGGCGGCCTTGTGGGTGCAGGTATATTTAATGCAGCCGGAAAGAAAGCGATTACCGGCGCGATGTTGGGTTGTTTAATTGCAGGGGCATCAACTTATGGTAGCCTTTTCTTGCGTAAAAAATTAGCTCGAACAGGCTTGGGTAATTTTATGTCCGGCGTTATTGAAGATGCCTTTGTAGTGGGAGCGGGGATAAAACTGGCGCAATCTGTATAATCATCTAAACGTAACATTTACAGGCTGCTATCCATAATCAAAGGGAAAGCACAGGATTTTTGATACTTTTGTTAAAAAAGTCAGTTTTTAACAAAAGTATTTCATGAGTTCAGGAGTTGATCAGCAGGATATAAAGCGGGAGAAGATATTAGAGGCGGCTTATCAGAGGTTTTTGCATTACGGTTATTCAAAAACAACCATGAACGAAATAGCCGGCGACCTGTCTTTTTCAAAGGCGCTGCTGTATTACTACTTTCCTGATAAAAGCCAGTTGTACGTGGCAGTGATGCGAAAGCTGGCAAATGATTATTTAGCAAAACTGCGTAAGGAAATTGCCCTATTCGATAATCTGAAAAGCGCATTTATTTTCCAGATAAATACCCAACATGATTTTATTGTTGAAAATTATAACTTCTTTGACTATTTCAGACTTAACGAGCAGAACCTGCCGGAAAGCATATGGGAAATAATAGGGGAGATACACGGAACGGAAACCGCATTATTAACATCGTCCATTAAAAGCGTAGTTGATATGGGTAGGTTCATACCGGTAATAAATCCGTAAGAGATAATAGATTTACTGCTGGATGCGCTCCATGGGGTAAGGGTACGCTCTGTATCCTATAAAAAAGCAATGTTCCCTAAAAAGGAGCATTTAGAGGAGATAAGGGCAAAGAGACTGCTACTGGCCGAAATATTTATCAGGGGACTTAACTAAATTAATTTTCGCTCTGTCAGGTTTTAGTAAAAAAAGCGGAAACGGTGTTTAAACACACAGCTGATAGGTATATTTGTAGGCGAATATTGCTGTTGATGAGATACTTCTGATCAGCGTGATATTTAAAAATACTTCTAAAGTTAAGAGGTGATTGTTTTAGAGTGATTAGCAGGTTGGCTGTATGGCCGGCCTGCTTTTTTGCTTTAAAGGATACTCAGATCAATAACCGACCAGTTTTTAAGCTTCCCCGGCCGTCCACCTTTATATTGCAATTTTATCTTGAATTCAGTGGTCGCCTCTTCTGTTTTTACGCTTGATTTTATTACGTATACCGAGTCAGAAGTTTTGGCAAATTGGTAACCATCTTCGGCAAAAGTGGCGCTTGACGATTTAAGCGTAGGCCTTACATATTCCTTTGCAATTTCGTAGGCATCCTCATTGCTGGGCAGCCCTCTGAAAAAATCGGGTTTTAATGAACCTGTTAATACTATTTTTACAACCATTGCGATTACAACCACCGAGAAAAACAGCAGGATCCATACCGCTTTATTAGCCGATCTTGTCTTTTTGGCTTTTTCGTTTAAGAATTTATTGTCGGTCATTAGTTTTTAGGGGTATAATTGGTTGCTAATTTAGAAAAATTGTAAAATAAATAACCCCTTAGAAATAATATTCTGTTTTAAGCAAAAAACAGGTATGAAATAAGTATAGCCGTAATTATTCCAAATACATCAGCAATGAGCATTGCCGGGATGGCATACCGAGTTTTTTTAACGTTTACCGCACCAAAATACAGCGCCACAATGTAGAATGTAGTATCAGCGGTCCCATATAAAACACTTGATAAGTGGCCAATAAAGCTGTCCACCCCAAACGTTTTCAAATTATCCAGCATTAACGCCCGCGCACCAGATCCGCTTAAGGGACGAAGGAAAGCGATAGGCAATACATCGGTAAACCGTGTATCCATATTAAAATGGCTGAAAACCCATTTAAAGCCATCACCTAAATACGTTAAAGCGCCACAGGTTCTGAACAAACTTACCGCAGCAAGCAAGCCCACCAGGTAAGGAATTATTTTTACCGACACCTCAAAACCTTCTTTTGCGCCATCAATAAAGGCCTCAAAGACGTTTATTTTTTTTCTTAATCCTCCTAAAATGAATATTACAGGTATCGATAACAATACCACATTGCTAAACACCTTTGAAAATTCAGATATCTCTGTTTTGTTTAAAAATACTGTGAGGTACCAAACCAATCCGGCTACAACTGCGGTTATACCACCCAACCAGGCTATTACAACCCTGTCAAAAAGATTAATGCCCTGTTTTATGCTAACGATAATAAGCGCTGCCAGCGTTGCAACATAGGATGCAACTATACAGGGAATAAATACATCAGTAGGGTCGGCAGAGTTATATATCGCCCGCTGTGCTATAATAGCAATAGGCAGTAAGGTTAACCCGGACGCGTGCAGCGTGAGGAACATGATCTGAGCGTTAGAGGCAGTATCGCGCTCTTTACCATGTTCATCTTTATTCAGTTCCTGTAAGCCTCCCATGGCTTTCAAGCCAAATGGCGTAGCGGCATTATCCAGGCCAAGCAGATTGGCAGAAAAGTTCATCATCATCTGACCCGTGGCAGGGTGATCTTTTGGTACCTCAGGAAATAAACGATTAAAAAATGGGCCTACAATGCGCGAAAGAAAATTTATAGCTCCCGCTTTTTCACCAATTTTCATTATACCCAACCAAAGCGACATGATGCCTACTAACGGCAGAGCGATATCCATTACAGCGGCTTTTGTGGTATCAAAGGTGCCTTCGGCCATTAGTTTGAATATCTCGGTATCGCCAAAAAATATCAGCTTGATAAGCCCTATGACAAAGGCTATTATGAAAAAGGATACCCAGATGTAATTTAAGGCCATATAATTTTGCTGAAGTGAAAGTAAGTAATGATTTTCAATTTTTAATTCAGCATTGAAGAATAATAAGCTTAACCTTTTTTAAATCTTTCAGCCAATTGCTTTAACATATCTTCGTCAACAGGCTTTGCGGGCTCTTCTTTTTTCTTAAAAGGTTGGTTATAAGCAGAACGCTGATTGTCAGGTCTTTTACCGGATTGTGCCGGTGCTTGCTGCGTATTGCTCGGTGGTGCAGTAACCGCCTCAGCGGGTTTGCTTTGTGCTGCTTTTTGTTGGCGCTCTGCCTGTTTTTTGGCATTCATGCGGGCATATATCTCCTCCAGCTTACGCTTGGTGTAAAGCGGGAAATCACCCTGCATCATCCATGAATAATAGCTGGGTTCCAGGTTAAAAACATCCTCTACCTTTTTACCTTTGTGCTTGCCAAAGTTGAAAACTTCTTCCCCTGCATCGTTATAAGCCAGGCGTCCCGCAAAATCAACCGGTCGATGAAGGTTGGTAAATTTATGTAGCGCGGCAACATCATTAACTACAGGCACGCTTCTGTTTCCTTTTTTATCTTCCCATTCCACATCAGCATAGCGGTCTAACTGGGCAAGTAAAACTTCCATTGTAGCACGGGTATCTGCCTCGGCTGAGTGCGCATTGATTATATCCTTATCACAATAAAAACGGTAAGCCGCCTTTAGTGTACGCTGTTCCATTTGGTGGAAGATGTTTTGTACATCTATAAAGTGACGGTTATCCAGATCAAATGAAACCCCTCCACGTAAAAACTCTTCCATCAGCATAGGGATGTCGAACTTATTTGAGTTAAATCCTGCCAGATCACTTTCGCCGATAAACTCGGCAATGTCAGCAGCCAGCGCATCAAATAAAGGCTCATCTTTAATATGTTCATCGTAAATGCCGTGTATCAATGATGATTCTATGGGTATGGGCATACCGGGATTAATTCTCCAGGTTCTCACCTCTTCGCTGCCATCGGGGTGCAGCTTTATTACCGATATTTCTACAATACGGTCAATGCCAATATTTATTCCGGTTGCTTCCAGATCAAAGAAGGCAAGGGGGCGTGTCAGGTTTAATTTCATAAGTTGATGTCCGGCAACGCCGAATTACAAAAATCAAAAAAAAATGGCAAAATAAGTCATGCAGTTTATATTATATCTTAAAAAGATTTATCTTAACCTCACTTAAATGTACAATCACAAGATGAAGACTACCCTGTTTGCTATCGTAATACTTTTTTTAAACGGCTATAATGCTTCTGCTCAGGACTTTTCGTTCGGAAATATCACGCAGGAAGAAACAAAGATGGCCAGCTATTCAAAAGATCCATCTGCACATGCAGTTGTGTTAAACGAATATGGCAACGCCCGCATTACTATGACTAACGAAGACGAGATAAGGTTGGTTTATAAGTACCATGTAAAAATCAAAATATTTGATGCTGAGGCTTTTAAAAAAGGTACTGTTGAGGTGCCTTTGTACATCGGTAAGGAGCGCTGGGAGAAAATAGATGATATTGAAGGTATTACTGTTAGTCCTGATGCCAGCGTTGGAGTTAAGCGGGAAGAATTACAGAAATCGCAAATATTTATGGTGGATGTAAACAAGACTCATCAGATGGCTAAGTTTGCTATGCCCGGGTTGCGCAATGGCTGCGTTATTGAATACAGGTATACAATAACTACACCTTACTTTGAAGATTTACATGACTGGCAGTTCCAAAGCGATATCCCTAAAATAAAGTCAGAATATGAGGCCCATATACCCGGCTTCTGGCAGTATAATGCCGTTAAAAGGGGCGATCTTGAACTAACTAAAAGTGCATCTGAAATAGAGCGGGACTGTTTTGAAACTCATGGAGCCAAGTCAGATTGCGCGCATTTTGTGTATGGTATGAATAATATTCCGGCGTTTGTGGAGGAAGATTATATGACCGCACCCAGAAATTTTATCTCAGCTATTTACTTTGAATTATTTGAATATTCCAGTCCCTACAGCGGCGTAAAAACCAACTTAGCTAAAGAATGGAAGGATGTTGATTACCAGCTTAAACACGACAATTATTTTGGAACACAAATAAAAAAGCGCGATCAGTTTAAAGATAAAATTGCGCCGGTTATAGCCGGAAAGACAGATGATCTGCAAAAAGCCAAAGCGGTATACGCTTTTATTCAAAAGAATATGAAGTGGAACGAATTTATTGCTTTTGGAAGTGAAAATGTGCGTAAGGCATTTGAAAGCCATACCGGAACTTCGGGCGATATTAATCTCGCGTTGGTAGCAGCCCTGTCGTCAGCAGGGATAAACACGGAAGCAGTTTTGATGTCGACCCGGAGCCATGGTGTAGTTAATAAGCTGTATCCCGTTATTACCGAATTTAACTATGTATTGGCCAGAGCAAACATTGGTGATAAAAGTTATTTATTGGATGCTACTGACCCGTTGCTTTCCTTTGGAATGCTGCCTATGAGGTGCTTAAATGATCAGGGCCGTGTAATGAGTCTCGACAAACCATCGTATTGGATCGATATTAACACACCCAATATCCAGAACACTACACGCGTACTTGATCTGACTCTATCCGGAGAGGGAAAGTTGATAGGTAAGATGACAACATATTCAAGAGGTTATTCGGGTTACCAAAAACGGCAGGCAATAAAGAAATTTAATACACTTGATGAGTTTGTTGAAAATATGGACGAAAGGCTGAGCAAAACGAAAATTAAAAAGTTTGAAATAAGCGGAATTGATAGTCTTGATGGCACACTCAGCGAAGTTTACGAAGTTGAAATGGACGGATACGAAGGGATGAACCACGAGAAGCTAAGTTTTAATCCCTTCATTTTTAATCAGATTACCACTAATCCATTTAAACTTAACTCACGCAGCTACCCGGTTGACTTGGGTATGCCATCTGAGGATCGTTTTATATTAAATATGAAATTGCCCGAAGGCTATGTGATTGAAAACCCTGGTCAAAACATTACGGCAGCGCTACCCAACCAGGGCGGGATGTTTATTGTTGCCTACTCGGAGGTAGGTAATACATTTTCTCTCTCGCATGTTACTCAATTCAAAAAATCTATTTACGGGCCCGGGGAATATCCTTATCTGAAAGAACTTTATAATAAGATCATCCTGTCAGAAAAAAGCGAGATGGTGTTTAAAAAGAAGCTATGAGATTAATTTTTTGGATATCGGTTTTATGTACCGTTTCACTTGGCACTGCTGCGCAAACTACCTACACCGCTGTTTCTATACCAAAGGAATTAATGCCCTACGCGAGTGCCGTAGTGAGGAATGAGGTAGTTTCCACAGAAGTTAAGTCGGTTGATAACGTCATTTATCATGTTAAACGAGCCGTAACTATACTGAATAAGAATGGGGATGATGAGGCCGAAGTGAATGTGTTTTATGATAAGGCCAATTCTATAAGGGATATACGCGGGTCTGTTTATGATGAATTTGGCAGGCAGGTAAGCAAATTTACCGCCGGCAATTTTCAGGATCAGAGCGCGGCGTCTGATTTTTCTTTGTTTGAAGATTCGCGTGTAAAGAGTTATCAGCCTCAGTCAATATCATATCCTTACACTGTAGAATATGAATACGAGATTCGCTCAAAGCAATCGCTTAATTTTCACGACTGGCACCCGGTACGGTCAACAGGTGTAGCTGTGGAGAAAAGTGTGTTTAATGTTTTAACTAAGGGATTTAATATTCGTTACAAGGAAATCAACACATCTATTGCTTCAATATCCAATTTTGAGGGCGGATTTACTTCATATCAATGGAAAGCGGAAAACATAAAGGCCGTAAGATTTGAACCCTATAGCCCTGACCCTGATGCTTATAGAATAAGCGTAAAAATAGCGCCCGAAAAGTTCTCATATGGCGGCATAGATGGTACATACACCAACTGGAATGATCTGGGTAAATGGGTATACGATAAGCTGCTGAAAGGCCGTCAACAGCTGCCTGCCGAAACGGTAACCCTTATAAAGAAACTAACAGCCGATGCAACAGACCCAAAAGAAAAAGTGCGGAAGATATATGATTACATGCAGAAAAAAACACATTATATAAGTGTTCAGGTAGGCATTGGCGGGTATCAGCCTTTTTTGGCAAGCGAGGTAGATAAACTAAATTATGGTGATTGCAAGGCGCTGGTAAATTACATGCAGGCGCTGTTAGCGACAGTCAACATCGACTCGTGGTATTGCGCGGTAGCATCAGGTTTTAATTATAAATCCAGCCTGATACCCGACTTTGCCAGCATGGGACAAGCCAACCATGTTATTTTGTGTATCCCTTTTGCTAGCGATACAACCTGGCTGGAGTGTACCAGTCAGAAAATACCCTTTGGGTTTTTAAGCAATTTTACTGATGACCGTAACGTGCTGGCCTGTACACCCGGCGGGGGGAAACTTCTGCATACGCCGAAATATACAAGCACCACCAATTTACAGGTGCGTAAGGCGACGTTCAATATCAGCGACAAAGGGGAGCTATCAGGCGAGATAGAAACGCTATTCAGCGGGACACAATATGAAAACCGGGAGGAACTGATTGACAAATCAGAAACAGAAAAGTTAAAAACAGTTGCCAGGATATACGCTATAAATAACCTGGCTATAGCGCAATACGAGCTTACACAAAGCAAAGCTGATAAGCCGCTGACGACTGAAACATTAAAGTTTTCTGCCTCGTCTTATGCTGCGGTAACCGATGGCAAAATGTATTTTTTATTAAATGCTGCTAATCGCACCGGCAGAACACCGGCAGAGGTGCGAAATCGTACTACCGATGTTTATATTAATGACGGTTACGCTGACGAAGATCAGATAGTTTATACTCTTCCGGATGATAATTATCGATCTGAAAAAGCACGATTGAATGTTGAAATTACTAAGCCGTTTGGCAGCTACCACGCCACAATGGAGCTAAAGGGGAACCAATTGGTTTATCATCGAAAAATACAGTTGTTAGCGGGGACCTATGACAAAGCGCTGTATGCAGACCTGGTTGAATTTTTCAGGAAGGTGGGGGATGCAGACGCGTATAACGTAGCACTGGTTAAGAAATGATCAACTGAAGATCCAGATCCCTAATAGAATACCTACTATCATAATAACATACAATAGGATCTCGTTCGCGGCGAAGCGTTTATATTTTGTCCAAAAAGAGTAATCATGTTTAGCCATCATGCAAAATTAATCTATATTTAGCTATGAAAGTTGAGGAAACTGAAGAAATAAAAAGAGAGTTTCAACTGGAGCGTATGATTCTGTTCAGCGATGCAGTTTTTGCCATTATTATTACTATAATGGTACTGGAAATAAAACTACCAGAAGGGTTACGGCACGCCAGTAGCGAAGCTGTAA
>CBFGNU010000156.1:0-9378 GCA_965650195.1 uncultured Mucilaginibacter sp.
CTTATGAAACTATAAATCACCCCGTTGCATTAAAACTTTTTATATGCGGATAGTATTTTCTACTTTAGTTCAATAACCATGATGGGCCAAATCGTATTTTTCATACTCTTAGCTGCTGCTATTTATCTATTCAGCAAAAATGCGGGCCGAATCCGTCGCAACATACTATTAGGCAGGGATCTAGACCGTACAGATTGCCCTGCCGAACGCTGGAAAACCATGGCGTTGGTAGCCCTGGGGCAAACAAAAATGGTAAAGCGACCCGTTGCGGCAGCAATGCACTTTTTTATTTATGTCGGGTTTATCATTATTAACATTGAGGTATTAGAAATATTAATTGATGGCCTATTCGGCTCCCATCGCATATTTTCAAAAACTTTAGGCAGTTTTTACGGCATGCTGATAGGTAGCTTTGAAATACTGGCCCTGTTAGTGCTAATCGCATGCGTGGTGTTTTTAGCGAGACGGAATATCATCCGTATCAAGCGTTTTAGCGGTGTGGAAATGGGGGCATGGCCCAAATCAGATGCTAACTACATACTCATTATAGAGATCTGCCTAATGACGGCCTTTTTAACCATGAATGCCGCCGACTATAAACTACAGGCTTTACATTACAGTCATTATGCTGCTGCTGGTAATTTCCCCATAGGTAGTTTATTCGCCCCACTCCTGCCGGCTAAGGCCGAAACATTGGTTGTTATAGAACGCGCATGTTGGTGGTTCCACATAGTGGGTATACTGGCGTTTTTAAATTATCTGCCATACTCAAAGCATTTTCACATTTTATTGGCGTTCCCAAATACCTGGTACTCTAATTTAGAGCCGAAAGGAAAGTTCACTAACATGGCTTCGGTAACCAACGAGGTTAAGGCAATGTTGGATCCTTCTTTTGTTCCGGAAAATATGGGGCCCGGGCGTTTCGGTGCAAAAGACGCTACCGACCTTACCTGGAAAAACCTGATGGACGCCTACACCTGCACCGAGTGCGGCAGATGCACCTCTGTTTGTCCGGCGAATATTACAGGTAAGCTCCTGTCGCCGCGAAAGATAATGATGGATACCCGCGACAGGATCACCGAGATAGGAAAAAACATAGATCAGCATGGTAATGATCATGCAGACGATAAGACGTTATTAGATAGCTATATCACCCGTGAAGAACTTTGGGCCTGTACTACCTGCAATGCCTGTGTAGAAGCCTGCCCGGTAAATATTGATCCACTTAATATTATTATGCAAATGCGCCAATATGTAGTGATGGAAGAATCAGCGGCGCCGGCAAGTTTAAACAACATGTTTGGCAACGTAGAAAATAACGGCGCACCCTGGAAGTATAGTAACGCGGATAGGTTAAATTGGCAATCTGCAGATTGAGTTCATAGTTGATGGTTCATGATTCATGGCACATTTATCATCAATAACAAATTAACAGCCATGAACTATGATCTATGAACCATCAACCAATAACCATGGCTCAAATGGCCGCGGAGAGTAAACAACCTGACATTTTGTTCTGGGTGGGATGCGCGGGAAGTTTTGATGAACGGGCGCAGAAAATTACGCGAGACATTTGCAAAATACTGCACCATGTAGGTATAAGTTACGCCGTTTTGGGTACAGAAGAAAGTTGCACCGGCGACCCTGCCAAACGCGCCGGCAACGAGTTTTTGTTCCAGATGCAGGCTATGACAAATATTGAGGTGCTAAATGGCTACAACATTAAAAAGATAGTTACAGGCTGCCCGCATTGCTTTAATACTATTAAGAATGAATATCCTAATCTTGGCGGAAATTATGAGGTGATACACCACTCGCAGTTGATACAGCAACTAATAGATGATGGTAAACTAAAAGCCGAAGGAGGTGAAAGCTTTAAAGGCAAACGCATCACTTACCACGATCCTTGTTATTTGGGTCGCGGAAACGATGTTTACGAAGCCCCACGCAAAGCTTTAGAAATATTGGATACGGAGTTAGTAGAAATGAAACGCTGCCGCAGTAACGGCCTGTGTTGTGGTGCAGGCGGCGCGCAAATGTTTAAAGAACCGGAACAGGGCAACAAAGACATCAATATGGAGCGTATTGATGAAGTACTGGCTATTAACGCGCAGGTGGTGGCTTCCGCTTGTCCGTTTTGTATGACCATGTTAAGCGACGGTGTAAAGCACCGCGACAAAGATCAGGAAATTAAAGTATTGGATATTGCTGAGATTACAGTTAGGGCGAATGGCTTATAAGTTCTTCCCTTTAAAATAATTAAGAGCGCGTTGCAAACTATCCAAACGTTCAGGCTCCATGTTTTTCAGAGGGATATCCAATATGGTAGCCATAGTGTCGATATTGCCCTTACGGTCATTATAGGTTTGAACTATCACATCATCATCTTTGGTTTTTAGGCGTAATGTGCCTTTATAAGTATTACCCAAATACACAAGTTCATCCAATTGCTGCAGTTGCAATGAAAAATACTCTTGCTTGCCGTTTTGGTAAGTTTTACGTAGGCGAAGAAAAGAATCTTCAGTTAAATTGATCTCAAACTTTTTCAACTTTGCATCGGCAGCCACATCGTACGATGTTGTCAAACATTGGTTACTCCATCCCAGCCAGTCCTGCTCTATCGCAAAGCACAAGCTCGCTGCACCCGAAAGGGCAAGCATAGCAACAAGAAGCGTTTTTTTAATTTTTAGGATAATTGATCTTATCATTACAATAAAATTCGGCGTCGAAGTTAATAATTAATAACTTTGTATATGCAATTTTCTGAAAATTCAAGAGTGTGGATCTATCAGTCGGACAAGCAACTGAGCGACGAGCAAACAACCCAAATTCAACAACACCTGGATGCCTTTACCACGCAGTGGACGGCCCACAACAATCAGCTTAAAGCCAAAGCAGAGGTACGTTATAACCGATTTTTGGTGCTGATAGTTGACGAAACACAGGCAGGCGCAAGTGGTTGTTCCATTGATAAATCGGTGCATTTTATGCAGCAAATAGAGCAAAAGTTTGGAATTAATTTGTTTGATCGTTTCAACCTGGCTTACCGCGAGGGAAACCAGGTGCTATCATTGCCACGAAATGCGTTTGAGGAAAAACTAAAACAAGGCGACATCACCAGTGATACTATCGTATTCAATAACCTGGTGCAAAACGTAAAGGAACTGGAAACCAAGTGGGAGGTTCCGTTTAAAGAAAGCTGGCACAATCAGTTGTTTGGTAATTTAGTAACCAATTAGTCAATCTGTTATTTCCAAAAATACTTACCTTGGTATATGGAAAAATACGACCCACGCATAGATGCTTACATTGAAAAAGCGGCCGACTTTGCCAAACCAATCCTGCGGCATATCCGTCAGCTGGTGCATGGTGCCGCCCCACAAATAACAGAAACCGTAAAATGGGGCATGCCTTTTTTTGACTATAAGGGCCCGGTTTGCCAGATGGCATCTTTCAAACAACATGCGGCTTTTGGGTTTTGGAAAGCATCCGCTTTAAATGACCCGAAGGGTATTATTGATGCCGGCGAACAGGCAGCAGCGGGCAGCTTTGGCCGTATTACATCGCTGGATGATTTACCGTCCGATGAGGTATTGGTGGATTTTATTGTGCAAGCAGTTGCATTAAACGAGAACGGCATTAAAGGCAACTTAAAGACCACAACGGCTAAACCAAAAGCTGAAATACCAATGCCCGATTATTTCGCGGCAGTATTGTCAGAGGAGCCCGCTGCAATGGCGACTTTTCAAGGTTTCAGCGCTTCGCATAAAAGGGAATACCTGGAGTGGATAACCGAGGCCAAAACAGAAGCCACCCGCGAAAAACGAATGGCCACAGCTATTGAATGGCTAACAGAAGGAAAATCCAGGAATTGGAAGTATAAATAATGTTATTGCAGGGCACGAAGCAATCGCATGGAAAAAAGCTCGCGATTGCTTCGTACCTCGCAATGACAAATTAGTCTAGAGCAGGCCCTTACTCGATAAAACTCTCCAATATCTTAAAGCCCGTTGTGGTTTCAATTTCTATTCTATCAATGGTTTTAGGTAGCAGTATACACTCGCCCATTTTGACCGCGTAAGTTTCGCCGTTACATTTTATGGTGTAAGCGCCTTCAACGCAAACATGAATCACAAACGAATCAAGGCCGCTGTAGTCTTTGGAAGTATTCTCGGTAAAATCTAAAATATTGGTAGTAAAATAAGGACATTTAACCAAATACACCGTCTCATTCTTTTCAGGCTGATATTTGGTTTTATATTCAGGGTAGAATTTATAGTCTATTGCCGCCAAGGCCTCCTCTACATGCAACTCGCGTTTGTTGCCCTTATCGTCAACACGGTCAAAATCATAAATACGGTAAGTGATATCTGATGTTTGCTGAATTTCGGCTATCAATAAACCTTTGCCTATGGTATGCACACGTCCGGCAGGTAAAAAGAAAACATCACCGGCACTTACATCTTCCTTGTTCAGCACATCTGTTAAATGTCCGCTGTTAAACACCTCCAGATATTTTTCCTGTGTTAACTCCTGATTGAATCCTGCAATTAATGTAGAACCTGGGTCGGCTTCAATAACGTACCACATCTCCGTTTTTCCGAAAGAGTTATGGCGCTCTTTGGCCAGCTTATCATCCGGATGCACCTGTATTGAAAGATCCTCGTTAGCATCAATAAACTTTACCAGCAAGGGGAATATATTACCAAAATGATCATACACCTTCTGCCCTACCAGTTCTGCACCGTATTGTTCCAGTAAGTCGGCCAGCGATTCGCCATCCAGCGCGCCGCCATCTACTACAGAAACATCGCTTTTAACACCCGATATCTCCCAGGTTTCGCCACAGTTGGGTAAGTTGCCAAAGTCTTTATGCAGATAGGTTTTGATCTTTTGGCCACCCCAAATCTTGTCTTTGTAAATAGTTTTAAATTTTAGCGGATATAATGTTTGCGACATAACAGATGGTTTTTGGCTAAGGTAGTAAATATGAAAATTTCCCTAATTAAGTATTGTTATTTATTTCTATGGTCTATAATATTCCTTTTTTACTGATTTTGTTTTCAATTATTTAATTTTTGACACCTTTTAAGTATAAATCATCGCAAAATAGCTCAAACTTTTAGCATACTATTTGTTTATATTACACATAGAGTACTTAACCCTTGAAACAGCCGTAAAATTGGGACGATTTGGACGTATAGCTTTAAAAACCATTCTTTGGATAATTGCGAGTGTCATCATTTTGGTGTTGCTTGTAGTTGTTTTAATACAAGTTCCGGCCGTACAAAACTTTGCAAAAAACCAAGCAGTAACTTTTTTAGAAAATAAAATTCACACTAAGGTCGAGATCGGGCACATCAGCCTGGGCCTTCCTAAATTATTGGTGTTAGAAGATGTTTATTTTGAAGATGAGCAAAAAGACACCCTTTTAGCCGGCGATAAACTGAAGGTTGACATCAGTATGCTGAAACTGCTAAACAGCGAAGTGGAAATAAACGAGATCAATCTTGACGGTATCACTACTAAAATATACCGCGGCAGAGATAGCGTTTTTAATTTCGACTACATTATCAAAGCCTTTGCAGGCGAACAAAAGAAAGAACCAAAACCGGAGGATACTACCTCAACCATGAAGTTCTCTGTTAATAAGATCATACTGGATCGTATCAATGTATCCTATAAAGACCTCTCCACAGGCAACGACGTAAAATTCTATCTTGGCCATTTCGATACCCGTATCAAGGAGTTTGATATGGATAAAATGAAGTTCAGCATCCCACGTATCAACCTGTCAAATGTTAATGCCACAATAATACAAACACCGGCCGGTTCGACTATAAACCAAACAGCCAATGTTGATACCGCTGTAGCGCCCTTGAATCTTGCCCTCAGCCTTGGCGTTATTGATCTGAAAAAGATTAAAATAGATTATCGCGGTGCCGAAATGGATGCCAGTGTTGATCTGGGTCAGTTTTTAGTGGAAATGGATAAGATCGACCTGAAAAACCAAAACGTAGCGGTTAAAAATATCGAGCTTAATAATTCTAGCGGTGCACTAAGATTTGCCAAGCCTAAAACGGTTACTAAGGCTGTGGAACAAGCCATTAAGAAGCTGGATACACTGGCATCAAACCCAAATAAATCAGCATGGCGCGCGTCGCTTGGTAAAGTTAGCTTGGTTGATAACGATATTAAGTTTGACAACGATGCACAAGCCCCTTTGCGTAAAGGCGTTGATTTTGCACACATGCACCTGCGCAATCTCAATGTAAATCTTACTGATTTGGCTTACAGCCCGGATACAATTTCAGGTAAGGTTAACCAGGTAACTTTTAATGAGAAAAGCGGATTGATAGTTAAAAACTTCCGTACGGCATTTTTATACGGGCCGAAAAGCGCATATATGAACGACCTGTTGTTTGAAACACCGCAAACCGTTATACAAAAACAGGTACACGTTACTTATCCTTCAATTGAAGCCATCACTAAAAACGCTGGTCAGCTTTACATTAACGCCAACCTCAACGGCAGCAAATTGGCGCTCAAGGATGTTTTATTACTGATACCGACCATGCAAAGCATAGAACCATTTAAGAGTTCGCCAAACGCGATTATCCGTATTGATGGGCGAATGGCAGGTCGGGTTGATAACCTTAATATCCCGCAACTGGAGGTCCGCGGGTTCGGCAATACGTATATAAAAGCATCAGGAAGGCTTAAGGGTTTACCTGATATGAACAAGGCTTATTTCGATGTTAACATTGCCGATTTCAGGACGACCAGCGGCGATATTGTAAAGCTAATTCCCGCAGGAATTATTCCATCCAACGTAAGTATACCGGCTTCCATGAACCTTAAGGGTACTTTTAAGGGAAGCATGAATAGTTTTAATACCAAGCTCAACCTGCGGTCAAGTTACGGCGCTGTTGATCTGGTTGGATCCCTAAAAAACGGGGCCAGCACTAAAAATGCCACTTACTCCGCCGATATAAAAGCTAATCAGTTAAATATCGGCGCGCTTACTAAGCAGCCTCAGATGGTAGGCATGGTAACCATGACCGCCAAAGTCAAAGGCCGTGGGTTTGATCCTAAAACTGCAAGCATTAACCTTGATGGTAATGTGGCGTCGGCATACGTTAAGGGTTACACCTATAAAAACCTTGCTGTAAAAGCCACCGGCACGAACGGCAGCTATACAGCCAAAGCAACCATGCGCGACCCTAATATTTCCTTCGCGATGGATGCCAAAGCCAATATGAACAGAAAGTATCCATCTGTGGGCGGAACATTCTTGATTGATAGCCTTGATCTTCAAAAACTTGGCTTTACAAAAGACGTAATGCGTATTCACGGTAAAATAATTGCAGATATACCAACTGCTGATCCGGATTATTTGAACGCCATCATAAAAGCCACCGATCTATTGGTAGTGAATAAAGACCAGCGGATAAGGATGGATACCGTCAGCCTGATATCAACCGCAAATGCCGATAGCAGTACGCTGGCATTAAAATCGTCCATTGTGTCATTCAACATGAGCGGAAAGTACCAGCTTACCCAGATAGGAACTGCCCTGCAGGATGTGATCAACAAATATTTTGACACCGGCCTGGCGACAACCGGCGTAGCAACTATTGCTACCGCCAAACCGGGCTATCAACCACAGCAGGCAAGGTTTAGCATACGCGTTGTAAAAACGCCTTTGCTTGAGCAATTCGCGCCCGATTTGAAACAGCTGGATCCGGTAAACATCACCGGCAGATTTAATAGCGCCACCGGCGAGCTGGTAGTTAACGGCTCTATACCAAAAGTTGTTTATGGTAGCAATATTATCAACAATACCAGGCTGAATATTAATACAGGTAATAACGCGCTAAATTACAGTTTAACCGCCGAAGAGATAAAAGCTTCATCATCTATCGATCTGCTTAATACCAGCGTTACTGGCTTTGCGCAAAACAATAAACTCAATATCAACTTACAGGTGCGCGACATCGAGAAAAAAGAACGGTACCGCATAGCGGGCGCAATGAGCGTTTTGCCTAATCAATATCAGTTCAGCTTTGCGCAGAACGGATTGCTGCTTAATTATGTGGCCTGGGCTGTAAATGCTGACAACGCGTTACTGTTCGGAAATAAAGGAATAAATGCCCGAAATTTAACCCTGACCAACGCCGACCAGGTATTGAGTATTAACAGCAGTTCAGTTGAAATGAACTCGCCTATTACCGTCAATTTCCGCAATTTCCATATTGAAACGCTTACTACCATAGCCCAGCAAGATTCATTACAAGTAGGTGGCGTTATCAATGGCGAGGCGAGGGTAAGCGATTTTAAGGCTGCTACACCACAATTTACAGCCAATTTAAATGTGGCCGATTTCAGTTTTAAAGGTGACACCGTTGGCAACATCGCCCTAAAGGTAAACAACCAAACAGCCAATGCTTACGCGGCTAACATGAGCATAACCGGGAAAGGCAATCAGGTTGACCTGAACGGATTATATTATACTGAGCCATGGGGTAAACTGGATATGACACTTAATATTGTTAAGCTCAACGTAAAGAGCGTTGAGGGTTTTAGTTTCGGCGCTATACGTAATTCCAAAGGTGATGTCACCGGCACATTACGGATAACAGGTACCACGAGTGCCCCTGCTGTTCGAGGCGATGTGAATTTTAATAATGTAGGGTTTAATGTATCCATGTTAAACTCCTACTTTACCATGCCGCGCGAGCGGATAACCTTTAATGAAGAAGGGATAGTCTTTAATGATTTTACGCTGGTAGATTCAACCAACAACAAGGCAGTTATAAGCGGAACACTGTATACTAAAACATTTACCGATTTCAGGTTCGGGTTGGATATCAACGCTGATAATTTCAGGGTAATGAACTCCACCCGCGCTGATAATAAACTATACTATGGTAAGCTATATTTAGCTAATACCAGTATCAAAATTCGCGGAACACAGGCCTTACCCGTTGTTGATGCAAGGATAACCGTAGCAGAGAATACCGATTTAACCGTGGTATTACCTACCAACGACCCTGGCGTAGAGGATAGAAAAGGAGTGGTTGAATTCTTTGATGAAAGTTCTGAAAAACTGGATTCTATCCTGATAGCGCGTCAATTAGATTCGCTTAAACAATCTGAACTTACGGGCATGGATGTCACGGCGACCATCATCGTAAAAAAGGAAGCAAACTTTAACATTGTTATTGACGAACGTAATGGCGACGTGGTACATTTGCGTGGTGCGGCTAACTTGAATGGGGGAATAGATAAGAGCGGAAAGATAAGTCTTACAGGTACCTACGAGGTGGAGCAAGGATCTTATGCCCTCTCATACGCTACGGTTAAACGCACTTTCAA
>CBFGNU010000157.1:0-9353 GCA_965650195.1 uncultured Mucilaginibacter sp.
AATTAAAATGGCACCAGCTGTTTTTAAGCCATTTGTAGTCAACTCTTTATTATTGCTCGCCAGACCAACCACCAACATTGATGCAGGAGCAGCTACATCAACCAGATAAGCCGTTTTCGATAGTGTGCGCCATGTTGCATCGGCAGGCGAAGCAGGTCCGTTAATACGCTCCAGAATTCTAAGATCAAGGCCTTGGGCTTCTGCCCCGAAAGTAAATGCTGATAACAGCAAACAAACCACATATCGCTTCATACTTGGCAATTAAAAAATACTTTCTGTAGAAAATATGGAGAAGCGAGATAAGCAGCTTATCTTCATAACAGATTTTCTACAAATTCCGCCATTACTTTTATCGTTAAAAAAGTGAAACTATTAGTCGTTGAAGACGAGACCGGTTTAAGAGAGAGTATCCGTGATTATTTTACTGATGCCGGTAACATTTGCGAAGCAGTTGTTGATTATTCATCTGCCCTCCAAAAGATCAATGTTTACCGTTATGATTGCATTATACTGGATATTACACTACCCGAGGGCAGCGGGCTTGACATATTGCAATCGCTTAAACAAAACCGGCATCCTGATGGGGTGCTCATCATTTCTGCCAAAAACTCGCTTGACGACCGGTTGCAGGGTCTTGATCGGGGTGCCGACGATTATTTAACCAAGCCATTTCATTTGTCCGAATTACGAGCACGGGTAATGGCTATAGTGCGACGTAAATCCTTTGACGGCAATCAAACCATCGCTTTTAATGAACTTACATTAGATCTGTTGGCAAAGTCGGTATTGGTTAATAACATCCTTGTTAAGCTCACCAAACGCGAGTACGGCCTGCTGCTTTATTTCATAGCTAATAAAGGAAAGGTGATCTCTAAAAATGCATTGGCCGAACATCTATGGGGCGATGGTATTGATATGGCGGACAACTTTGATTTCATTTACTCGCATATAAAAAATCTCCGCAAAAAAATGGTTGATGCGGGTAGCAAGGATTATATCCAGTCTGCTTATGGTATGGGTTATAAATTTACGGAGTAGATGAAATTACTGGATAAGTACAACCGCATTAGTTTGATCGTAACCATATTGGTCATAGTTATTACCGGGATCGTTTATTATTTCACTATCAGCTACATATTAACAGACCAGGTAGACAAAGATCTTGTAGTAGAGGAGAATGAAATATTTGAATATGTAACGTTAAACAATCGTCTCCCGCAGGTATTCAAATCTGATGATCTGAAAATACAATTTCAGCCAATAACAAAAGATACGGTTCAAAGAACTTTTGCCGATGTTAAATATTGGGATGATAAAGTCCACGAGCGCGAATCTGGTCGAAGCCTTATCAGTTCGGTAAAGCTTAACGGAACTTATTATCGCATCACCATCATTGAATCAAAGGTGGAAACCGAGGACCTGATACAATTAATATTTCTGATAACCCTGGGTATCATATTTGTGCTGATCGTGATTCTGGTTGTTATCAACCGCGTGGTGATCCGTAATTTATGGCTGCCTTTTTATGATATGCTGGCTCAGATAAAACTGTTTAATCTCACCGATAGAAACAGCATTACAGAGCTTCAAACAAATATTGAAGAGTTTAGGGACATGAACCAGGAAATATCCGCCATGTCCGCAAGGGTGCGACAGGATTACCAGGAACTAAAAAAGTTTACAGAGAACGCGGCGCATGAGCTGATGACGCCCATAGCTGTAATGAATTCAAAATTAGATACACTTATACAAACCAGTAATTTAAGTGAGAGGCAGGGCGAGTTGATTACCGATGTATACGCCACTGTGGCAAAATTAACCCGGTTAAATAAAGCCATGCTGTTGCTCACCAAGATTGAGAACAAGCTGGTAGACGAGCAGGAGCAGGTAAATATCAAAACTGCTGTCGAAACTATATTGAGCGAATTCCACGAGTTTTTTTCAAGCAAGAACTTACACGTACATACTCAATTGGCTGACAATGGAATCCGCATGAGTAAAGTTTTGGTGGAAATATTGCTCAACAATCTGCTAACCAACGCAATTCGCCATAATATTAGCAATGGCGAAATACACTTGTCGCTTGACAAGTACGCGCTTACCATTCAAAATACTGGCAAATCACAGACGCTTGACCCGAAAATGATTTTTCAACGGTTCTACAAATCGCCAGAATCTGAGGGCAGTGGCTTAGGCCTCACACTGGCAAGGCAGATTTGCGAAAATTACGGCTTCACGCTGTCCTACAGCTACCATCAAGACCGGCACACGTTTATGGTAAGCTTCTAATAAGACTGTTTTTTACAGGTTTTTTACAGAATTGCCCCTTAGTTTGGCATTCATAATATGCGATACTTATATACTTTCATCCTGTTAATGATGGCCTGCATTTGCGCACAGGCACAGCAACGCACGCTTGATGATTATTTGCAAACAGCATTGCGTAATAGTCCGCTGGCAAAGGATCTTAATAACCAGATATTATCTGCCCAGATAGATAGCATACGCCTTAAAGCAGGATATAAACCTATAGTAAGCGGCAACGTTGGCGGCTTATATGCACCTGTAATAAAAGGCTACGGTTATTCAGAAGCCATAAGCAATGGACAGATGCTAAACGCACTGTTAGGTGTAAACAAAACCTTTATCGGTAAAAATTACCTTAACGCGCAGAACGCCAGTATTGGTTTTCAACGCGACTCTCTACGCAATACCATCAAACTATCAGAGCAGGACCTGCGCCGGGCTATTACCGCTCAATATATTGCCGCTTACGGCAGTTTAGAGCAACAAAAGTTTAATCAGGAGGTGGTTGATCTGTTAGCTCAGGAAGAGGACCTGCTTAAAAAACTAACGCGAACCAATGTTTATCGCCAAAGCGATTACCTTACTTTTTTAGTGACATTAAAACAGGCGCAATTGCAGTTGGCTCAATCAAAATTGCAATATAAAACGGACTATGCCACATTGAATTACCTGGCCGGCGTTGCTGATACAGCAGTTTTAACCATCGGCAAGCCAGATCTATCACGCAGTTATTTGTTCGACAGGCAGAACAGTATTTTTTTCAGGCAATTTAAGATTGATAGTATGCGGCTTAGTAACCAGCATCAATTAATAGATTTTAGTTACAAACCTAAGTTTAACGTTTTTGCCGATGCTGGGTATAACTCTGATCTTTTAGCGTCTTATTATAAAAACTTTGGCGTTAGCGCCGGTTTTGGGCTGATTATTCCCATTTATGATGGCGGACAGCGAAAGCTGGCGCATAAACAGATCCTGTTGCAGGAGAATACCCGCCGCAATTATTTAGATTTTTACGACCGCCAATATACACAGCAAGTTAATCAGTTGCAGCAACAGATAAACAGTTACGACTCTCTGTTAAACGATATTCAGGATCAGTTTAAATACTCAGAATCATTAATAAAAGTAGATACAAAACTTATGCAAACCGGCGACCTGCGCATCGCTGATCTGATATTAGCAGTAAACAACTACTTCGCGGTAAAAAACCTGCTTACTCAAAATACAATCAGCCAATTACAATTGATCAATCAACTTAACTATTGGAACAAATAACATGAAGCTTATTTTTAAATATAACTATACACTTATAGCGGCCATGTTACTGCTATGTTCATGCAGCGGCGATGTTTCAACAAATGACGAGGAAACTACCACCGCCTCGCACACTCCGGTAACCATAACTACCATAAACAACGGCCCCATGGCCGACTCTATTCTACTGAGTGCTACATCACAATTCCTGCAAAAAAACTATGTAAAGGCCAACGCCATTGGCTATATACAGCAGGTAAATATTAAGCCGGGACAATATGTAAGCAAAGGTCAGTTGCTTTTCACTATTAAAACCAAGGAGGCACAAAGCATTGGTAACGATATAAATATTCTGGATACTACGTTCAAGTTTTCTGGTGTTAACCGCATTAAGGCGTCAAGCAGTGGCTATGTAACCCAGTTAAACCATCAAATTGGCGATTATGTGCAGGACGGCGAGCCGTTAGCCACAATAAGTGACGGGGCAAGCTTTGCCTTTTTGTTGCAGTTACCTTACGAGTTGCGCGGGGTGTTGGCGCATAACAAGCAATTACTACTAATAATGCCGGATGGACAGCGTTTAAACGGTATAGTTAGCGCAACAATGCCCGCGGTTGACTCAGTATCGCAAACTCAGGGAATAGTTATTAAAGTAAACAGCCCCCAGCCACTGCCCGAAAATTTGGTAGCTAAGGCGCGCCTTATCCGCTCGGCTAAAAGCATTGCTGCCACACTGCCTAAATCCGCTGTGCTGGCTAATGAAACCCAAACAGAGTTTTGGGTTATGAAATTACAGAATGATACAATAGCCATAAAAACCCCTGTTAAAAAAGGATTGGAGGCCGGCGACCGAGTAGAAATACTATCGCCGGCATTTGGCCCGGAAGATCGCATTGTGGTGACAGGGAACTATGGTTTGGCCGATACTGCAAAAGTTAAGATCATCAGCCATGAATAACTTTAACAATTTTTTTATTACGCATAAAAAGCCCATCAGTTTGATGTTGCTTATTATACTGCTGGGGGGAGCTTTTTCTTACTCGCGGCTGCAAACATCACTGTTTCCTGAGATCACTTTTCCTAAAATCAAGATCATTGCCGATGCGGGCCTGCAGCCCGTTAATAAAATGATGGTTACGGTTACCAAACCACTGGAGAATGCTGTAAAACAAATACCCAACCTGCAATATGTGCGTAGCACTACCAGTCGCGGCAGTTGTGAGATATCGGCTTTTATGAACTGGGATGCTGATATTGACCTGAGCCAACAACGTATTGAGTCAAGCATTACCGAAATACAAAACTCTTTACCTCCGGATGTAAATATCACGGTAGAAAAAATGAATCCATCTATTTTGCCGGTTAGCGGTTATACGTTAGAGAGCCACAACAAATCGCCCATTGAACTCAAGCAAATCGCCACCTATACCGTAAAGCCTTTCCTATCCCAAGTGGAAGGCATTTCAGAGATAAGAGTAATTGGAGGCAAGAACAAAGAGTTTTGGCTGGTGCTGGATATGCAGAAAATGAGTTCATTGGGCATTACGCCGGATATGATAAGCAACCAGCTTGCGCAAACCAACTTCATTAAGTCGGAAGGTTATATGTCCGACTATAAAATGCTATACCTAACCGTAATGGATGCCAGCATCAACGCTGGCGATCAATTGGCCAATATGGTTATCAGCAACAACCGCAAACGGGTGGTGCAGTTGAAGGATATAGCCGATGTACAGATCAATCCGGGTATTGAATATACCAAGATCAACGCCAACGGTCATGACGGTGTCTTGATAGCCGTTATTAAACAGCCCAATGCCAATTTGATAACTTTGTCTGATGCAATGGCATTAAAACTGGCAGCGCTGCAAAAGGTGCTGCCCGCAGGTGTTACCATAAGGCCTTACTATATCCAGGCAGATTTTGTAAAAGATTCCATCCGTAGCGTTAGCGATAGTTTGTGGATCGGTTTGGCATTGGCCATTATAGTGGCTATCATATTCCTACGCTCATTTAAAGCCAGCGCTACCATTTTGCTTACTATACCCGTAACACTCGGGCTTACATTGATTCTCCTTTACGCGCTCGATTATACCTTTAACATCATGACCTTAGGCGCTATTGCAGCTGCAATAGGGTTAATTATTGATGATGCTATAGTAGTTGTTGAGCAGATCCACCGCACACATGAAGAGCATCCCGAAGAACCAACGCTGACACTATTACAAAAAGCAATCAATTACTTGTTTCCTGCAATGGTTGGTTCGTCAATAAGCACTATAGTGATTTTCGTGCCATTTATTTTGATGACCGGGGTTGCAGGAGCCTATTTTAAGGTGATGACAAGCACCATGATCATAACACTTGTTTGTTCATTCTTTGTTACATGGATTTGCCTGCCCGTAATATACCTGATACTAACCCGGAAACAAACCCGCGAAACAGCAAAAAAAGAAGAAGAACATCATGTGAAAAAACAGGCCTGGGTATCTTTCTTTATCCGCAAGCCAGTTATCAGTATTGTAGTGATGGCGTTGCTGGCAGGTGTTATTGTTTTTATACCCGGCAATTTGGAAACAGGTTTCCTACCGGACATGGATGAGGGTAGCATTGTACTTGATTATACTTCGCCGCCGGGTACGTCATTAGAAGAAACCGACCGTATGCTGCGCGAGATAGAGAAGATCATTATTAAGGACCCAGATGTGGCTACCTATTCACGTCGCACGGGCACGCAAATGGGCTTTTTTATTACTGAACCCAATACAGGGGATTATCTGATCCAACTGAAAAAGACTCGGGATAGAACCACCGAGGAAGTAACGAGTGATCTGCGTGCGCAAATTGAGTCTACCCAACCAGCTTTGCGAGTTGATTTTGGGCAAGTAATTGGTGATATGCTGGGCGATCTGATGACATCAACCCAGCCAATAGAGATAAAGGTTTTTGGAAACGACCAGGCTAAGCTTCAGGAGCTTTCAAGACAAATAGCGGATATAGTAACCAATGTTAAGGGCACCGCCGATGTGTTTGACGGGATAGTTATAGCCGGTCCTGCTGTAAATATTACGCCCGATTACACCAAATTGGCGCAATACAATATCACCCCCGTTATGTTGCAAACACAGGTTCAAACTGCACTGGATGGCAGCATGGCAGGCAGCGTTTTTGAAAAACTGCAACTTTCGCCTATCCGCATGGTGTACCCCGGTAACCGCACGCTTAATGTTGACAGATTAGCTAAGATGACCATATTTTTACCAGATGGGCGCTTGTTGCCCATTAACCAACTGGCAAACGTGCAATTACAGGAAGGCGATGCTGAAGTACAGCGCGAAAACCTGCAATCAATGGGTGTAATTGAAGCTCGTTTAGAAAACAGCGATCTGGGTACGGTAATTCCCGCCATACAAAAAGGCATTGCGCAAAACGTTAATCTGCCATCAGGCTATCATATCGCATACGGCGGTGCTTATGCTGAGCAGCAGCAATCATTTAAAGAGCTGCTCATCATACTGGTAACATCAAGCCTGTTGGTTTTCTGCGTAATATTATTCCTTTTCAGACAGTTCCGCATTGCCTTGCTTATTTTGACCATAGCCGTGCTGGGCATCTCGGGCAGTTTCCTCGCATTATACCTTACACACACGCCACTCAATGTTGGTAGCTATACCGGCTTAATCATGATAGTAGGCATTATAGGAGAAAACGCCATATTTACCTTTTGGCAATTCCGCGAAAGCGCACGGGAAGGTACGGTTGATGAAGCTGTCATCTATTCCATCTCTACTCGCTTGCGGCCTAAGTTGATGACCGCACTCGGCGCTATTATAGCTTTAATGCCGTTGGCATTGGGTATTGGAGCCGGCGCGCAACTGCACCAGCCATTAGCTATTGCGGTAATAGGGGGTTTTATAGCGGCGCTGCCTTTACTGCTTATTGTATTACCAAGTATGATAAGATTGTTTTATCGCAACCACTCATTTCGATAAAACAATAAAGCCACCAGACGTAATGTCTTAGCGGCTTTAATATAAATCGGGGTATTAAATTGAGCTGTTACATTCCTACTTCAATAACATGGAAACTTCCTGGTATTTGCCTTGGCCTGCCACCGGAAGTGTTAGGCTCCGTTTTGGCTGCAGGTAAAAACAAATGGTGAGTTGTATAATCTATTCCTATTGTACGCGCGCTGGGTTCTGATTGTATAGTTTCGATGAACTCAAATTTATCCGCTGATAGTTCTTTTATTGCGCTTATAGTGCCCTCGGTATTAGAAGTGTAGATCATTTTTGTTTCAGGGTCAAATACCAGTCCATCCGAATCGCCAATGTTTATTTTAGCCACAGTTTTACCATTGAGCGCGTTCATAACCGCCATGGTTTTTGATCCGGCACAAGCAATAAACAAACGGTTGGTACTCCGGTCAATGGCCAGGCCCGTAGGTTCTTCACCGCCGTCAATTTTATACCGCGCTACTTCTTTATATGTTGTGGCATCAAACACAATAATGTTGCTGGTGGTCTCTCCGTTAACAAAAATCCTACCCTTGCCGTCAGATACAGCTGTCTCTGGTTTGTCACCCAATGGCACGGTACCCACTACCTTGTTACTTCCCGGGTCAAATATTGTAGCGTCTTTGCTGCCGCCATTGCAGGTGATGATCTTTTTTGAGAAGTCATCATAAAAAATAGCGTCGGGGTTTTGCCCTACCGGTACTTCGGCAAGCACTTTATAAGTTTGAAGATCAAAAACAGAGATGGTATTAGCCCTTCCGTTGCTGGTATAGCCTTTGCCTAAAGCTTTTATAATGGCAATGCCGTGCACGCCCGCGACATTTGGAATTACGCCAACGGAATCTCCCCGTGTATTCAGAATGTTCACCTGGTTGCCATGAGATACGAACATCGTCTTTGCGGCGCCGTCAACCGTTATGTAATCCCAGCCGCCGTTTCCGGCTATTGGGATATCTTTAATAATATGAAAGCCGGTTTTAGTTTGTGCCTGCGCCGCGGTACCCAGCGCAACAATAGCAGCGATAGAAAAATATCGTAAACTTTTCATGATGGTTTTTTACCACCAATTTGGCTAAACAATCTGTAGAAATGTTGTATGTTAATATCTCTTGCCGGGCTAAATCGGCGCTCTACCCTACTGGCCAAATCAGTTTTTTACAATCAAAAAGCTCCCTTTGATATAAAATTAGCGCATCCCCTTTAAAGATTTCCCTGATAAAATAATTGCCGAACTGTCTGCTATGCTTAAATTGCTGTTATCTGCATAGCCGTGCCCTATATCCAATAAGGTATAGTCTTTTAATGTGGCCGAAACAGTTTTAAAATGAATATTTTTTGAACCTGTTAGCTCCGGAGACATGTTGAATAACACCTGACTAGAATCTGACTGGTTTATGTTTATTGAATTAATGTTCCGGTTAATACTCTCTATGGCTATCCTTGATTTGCCGCCGACGTTGATATTGATCACGGGTTGATCTAGCCGCTGCAACAAAAGCTTGGTATTGGTGCCGTTAACTGATAATAATTGCGGAGCAAAGATGCGTACCAATATCAGGCGGCTCATCCAGTTAAGCTCTCCAGGGCTTTTGTCGTCTTTAGGAAAATTTATGTAAAGCGTATCGTTGTTTACGCGTGCAGTAAAGGTTACATCCTTTTTGTATTCGCGCCAGTCGCTTAAAACCCGAACTGATGAATTTTTATTCTGCTCAAAAGCTATATTGGTGATGTTACCGCCGTTAACGACCTGAACTTCTCGCTGCGCGCCGGTGAGAC
>CBFGNU010000158.1:0-9345 GCA_965650195.1 uncultured Mucilaginibacter sp.
TATTTTTATCCAAAACCTCATCTTTGGTTACAAAATGATTGGTTTCGCCGCGGTTATCAAACCAGTTTTTACCTTTTGTTTCGTGGTAAACCAGTTTCACTTTCCAACCATGTTGTGCCGCGCTGTCTAACAGGTTGATAACCTTCTGATCGGGATTGTTGTTGTCTATTGAGAAATCAAATGGTACACTGCTGTTCATGCCGGTTTGGGTAACGTTCAGGTGCCCTTCCCATGATTTCCACCACAAGCCTGTATTAGAAAACTGTGTAATAACACCAATACGCTCGCCGTTTGAATAATTCTCAGAACATGATGCCATCGCGATAGCAATAAAGCAAATAAGTATAACTTTCTTCATAGTGTTTGATTTATGGTTAGATAGGGGACTACAAAGAATGTTACATCAATCCCTCCGTTAAGAGGCAGTTGGGAAAGCATTCCAGCCTTGTGCTTTCAGTTCGTGCATGTTGCCCGCCTTAGTTACCAAATTACACCCCGATGCCGGTTCTGTAATATGACCGATAATGGTGATATCCATTTTGAATTTGATCTTATCATAATCCGCTTGGCGAACAGTAAACAACAACTCGTAATCTTCGCCACCGCTTAAGGCGCAAACCGTTGGGTCAAGGTTAAAGCCGCGGGCTGTTTCAAAGGTCATGGGATCAATAGGGATCTTTTCTTCGTAAATACTGCAGCCTTTATCGCTTTGCTTGCAAATATGTAATATTTCGGAAGCCAAACCGTCGGATACATCTATCATCGCCGTAGGTTTAACATCAATCTCTTTCAACAACTCAACAATATCTTTACGTGCTTCCGGTTTAAGCTGGCGCTCTACTATATAATCTTTGCCTTCCAGATCAGGTTGGATATTTGGATTTTCCAGGTAGATCATCTTTTCGCGTTCCAGTAACTGTAAACCAACGTAAGCGCCGCCGAGATCACCAGATACACAGATTAGGTCGCCTTCTTGTGCACCATTGCGGTAAACAATGTCCTCGGCATCGGCATAGCCAATAGATGTTATACTGATAACCAACCCTTGCTTTGAAGCCGAGGTATCGCCACCCACCACATCAACCCCATATTTTTTACAGGCAATATAAATGCCTTCATATAACTCCTCAATCGCCTCAATAGGAAACTTGCTCGACATGCCGATAGAAACGGTTACCTGGGTGGCAATACCGTTCATGGCATAAATATCGCTCAGGTTAACCTGTACGGCCTTGTAGCCCAAATGTTTTAGCGGCACGTAGGCCAGGTCAAAGTGAATTCCTTCCAATAGCAGATCTGTAGATACCAGTATCTTCTTTCCGGCAGGGTCTAAAACGGCGGCATCATCGCCCACACCTTTTATAGAGCTCTGATTTACCAGTTCAATATTATCAGTTAAGTGTTTTATCAGGCCGAACTCGCCTAATGCTTCTATATTGGTTTTCTCTTTGTTATCAAACATTGCCATCGTGCAAAAATACGAAAGCATATCCAATTGAGCCTGCTTAAAAAATCAGAAACAATAAAGCCCCGTTCTTTTGGAACGTGGCTTTAATTAGCAAATTCTAATCCTTTAAAATTTAAAACCTAAACCTACCTGCCAAACCTGGTTGCGGTAGTCGGGTGTATAAGTATTGCCGTACCTGTCTGTCTTTTGCAGATTGATATTATAGCGACCATGTATATCCACATTTCGGTTAATATCAAAGCTTACGCCTACAACACCATCTAAAAATGTTTTGTGGCCATTGTTATCACTATCATAAGTTGATCTTTCTGTCACCATAAATCCGTCGTCGTAAGTATTGGTAGTAGACATCAACCAGGAAAGCTGCGGACCCACCAAAATATTAAAAGTGGGGCTTACCTTAAATTTGGCTAACAACGGCACATCAATAAAATGCGTACGCTGGGTAAAATTGCCATAAGTTGTACCCACCACATAACCCTTTTGCGAGTATAAAACCTCAGGTTGGAACGAAAGCGGCTGAATAATGGGCAGATCAGCAAATAAACCTAAATTTAAACCTACCAGGCTACCGGTTGTATAACCGTAATCTCGTGTGCTTACACTGTTTGAAAAATTGGCACCAATTTTAAATCCAAAGCTTGGCTGAAAGTAATTATTACTTCGTTGTTGTACATACCGCGGTGCAGGCACACGCCTAACCGGTTGGCGATAAACTCTACGTTGCGCATCCGCACTTATCGCTATCGCCATTACCGCTGCTAAAAAGAAAAGTTTTTTCATAATCGTATTGTTGTTTAATACGATTTTAGAGCAGGAAGAATTAAGAAGGTTTAATCAACTAAAATGTCATTACAACCCTAACCTTGCTGATATCTCCAGCATACGCTCAATAGGTTTTACAGCCTTTTCAATAATATGCTGTGGTACAGTTATCTCCGGCATTTCATTTTTTAAACACAGGTACAATTTCTCCAATGTATTACGCTTCATATGCGGGCAATCATTGCAGGCACATTGGTTATTGGGCGGAGCAGGAATAAAAACCTTATCAGGGTTTTCTTTCTGCATCTGGTGTATTATACCCGGCTCTGTAGCTACAATAAACTCTTTTACCGGACTGTTAGTAGCATATTTTAATATACCCGTGGTCGAGCCAATATAATCAGCCATTTTTAAAACAACATCCTCACATTCAGGATGTGCCAACAATTTAGCATTAGGGTAACGCTCCTTTAAACGGGTAATTTTCTCCTGCGAAAATATCTCATGCACCATGCAGGCACCGTTCCATAACACCAGGTCCCTACCTGTTTTTTTAGCTACATAAGCGCCTAAATTTTTATCCGGTCCAAATATTATTTTCTGGTCCGTAGGTAGACTTTCAACGATCCCTATGGCATTGCTTGATGTGCAAACTATATCACTCAAAGCCTTCAACTCAGCCGTGCAGTTTACGTAAGTTATCACCAGGTGATCAGGATATTGTTCCTTAAACTTTTTAAACAAATGCGGCGGGCAGCTATCAGCTAACGAGCAACCTGCCTTTACGTCGGGTAGTAAAACTTTTTTTGTTGGCGATAATATTTTTGCTGTTTCGGCCATGAAGTGCACTCCGGCAAAAACAATAATATCGGCATCAGTTTTTGCGGCTTGCTGCGATAATCCCAAACTATCCCCAATATAGTCTGCAATATCCTGTATATCAGCGTCCTGATAATAATGAGCCAGTATAACCGCATTTTTTTCTTTTTTAAGTTTTTCTATTTCAGCAAAAAGATCAAGCGTTGGGTCTATATATTCCTCAACGTAGCCTTTCAGGTTTATTTCTTCGAAGGTATTCATTTCAACAATTCAATTAATAACAACTAATTATTTTAAATAAAGAAACCTATTGTTATTATGGTGTTAGTTATGTGTATAAATAGAATAAATTAGGTATTGACAGATATATTACTAACGGGTTATCAACAGGTATGTTTATTTTTTTACGTTTTATAGTGCTGATTTTTAGATAAGTCTGTTAATGTAATTTTAATTTAAAAAGTTATTTGTTAATAGTTTTTGGAGTGGATAAATGTTAACTTCATGTGCTTTGTATCTCAAAAGTAGCTTAAAAGATTTGATGGTTACAAGCCTAAAAGCGAGTTATCCACGATATGTTATTTTATTAATTATTTACTTACACAAAATTAACATCTTTAAGGGCTATTATTAACAAAGCCATTAATTTTACACATATACCATATATTTTATGACCAGATCTGTTGATTTCCTGGTAGTGGGATCGGGCATTGCCGGGTTAAGTTTTGCACTAAAAGCTGCAAAGCACGGTAAGGTTCTGATAGTTACAAAATCAAACGAAGACGAATCAAACACTAAGTATGCCCAGGGAGGTGTTGCAGTGGTTGTGGATAAAGAGGAAGATTCCTTTGAAAAACACATAAATGATACGCTTGATGCCGGCGATGGGCTGTGCGATAAAGAGGTTGTAGAGATAGTTGTTAAGGAAGGTCCGGAGCGAATTAATGAAATTATTGAGTACGGAACCAATTTTGACAAGACAAATGAAGGTATTTTCGACCTCGCGAAAGAGGGTGGGCACTCTGAATTTAGAGTGTTACATTATAAGGATATAACCGGTTTTGAAATGGAGCGAGCTTTATTAGAGCAGCTGCACCAAAATCCTAATATTGAAATCCTGACACATTATTTCGCTTTAGATATTATAACGCAGCATCATTTAGGTGAGTTTGTAGATAAATCAAGCACGGATATAGAATGCTACGGTATATATGCTTTGAATACCGAGACTAAAGAAGTTGATAAAATCTTATCAAAAGTAACAGTAATGGCTTCGGGGGGTGCCGGTCATATATATTCTATAACGACTAATCCAACTATTGCGACAGGCGATGGTGTTGCCATGGTTTACCGTGCCAAGGGAAAAGTAAGAAACATGGAGTTCATACAATTCCACCCAACAGCTTTGTATAATCCGGGAGAATATCCATCATTTCTTATTTCAGAAGCAGTACGCGGCTTTGGTGGTATTTTAAAACGTACCAACGGCGAGGAATTTATGCAGGAGTACGACGAACGTAAATCTTTAGCTCCACGGGATATAGTTGCAAGGGCTATCGATGCGGAAATAAAAAAATCTGGGGAGGACTTTGTTTATCTGGATATCCGCCACCGTAGTAAGAAAGATATTATGGCGCATTTCCCTAATATATATGCCAAGTGTCTGGATATTGGTATTGATATGACCAAAGATATGATACCTGTTGCACCGGCTTGTCATTATATGTGTGGGGGTGTTTTGGTTGATCATAACGGCAGGTCATCTATTAATAGGTTGTATGCCTGCGGTGAATGTTCATCAACGGGCTTACATGGGGCTAATCGCTTAGCTTCTAATTCATTATTAGAAGCGTTGGTGTTTGCGCATCGTATTTACAAAGATGCTGTAAACGATGTAAGCAGCAAAGTAATACCCGAAGGTATTCCCGAATGGGATGAAAAGGGTGTTCAGCTATCCAACGAAGACATTTTGGTAACCCACAACGTACGTGAGATGCAGAAGCTAATGAGTGACTATGTAGGTATAGTACGCTCTGATTTCCGTTTGGAAAGAGCGCTGCGCCGACTTGGTTTATTGCATGAAGAAACTGAGGATTTTTATAAGAAAACAAAGGTATCTGTTAAACTATGCGAGCTGCGTAACCTGATACAGGTATCCTATTTGGTGGTAAAATCGGCTATGATGCGTAAGGAGAGTAGAGGATTACATTATACTACTGATTATCCTGAACATCAGGCGGTTTTGGAGGATACGGTTTTTTAATTAAAATGAAAAAGGCTTTCATTTTCGGTCTATTAGCTATCTCTATTTTTTATTCATGTAATAAAATAAAGGGGGCAAATGAACTGAGTAAGGCAGATATTGATTATTTGGTTTCATTAAAGCTATTGGAGCCGGACGAAAAGATTTATAAGTTTTATTCGGAGTATATATTTAAATATTCAGGCAATTTTTTCACGGATAGGCGTGTGGCAAACTATTGGATAGATAAACGAGATAGCGAAAAGAATATGAAAGCCTCCGCGTCTTACGAAGAAATAGTAGAAATGAAACCCGTCTATAAAGTTGGGGTGACGTATTGCCCATTTATATTGGTTAAAAAAAGAGATGGAGTTGAGTTTAAAGTTTATGCCGATGGAAGCGAGGAAGAAATTAAAGATTTCTTTAACAGTGTTATCGCTGTTTGGAAAGATAAAGTAAAAATTGAGCGGAAAACGGGATTCGAACCCGCGGCCTTCAGTTTGGGAAACTGATGCTCTACCAGCTGAGCTATTTCCGCTTATATTTACATCAAACATAGTAAAAAAACTAAATCAATAATTCAGTAATTCAATCCTTCAATAATTAGTAATATGTCTTTAATTCTGCCTGTAAAAGATAAAAGCCCGGCCTGGGGAAACGATTGTTTTATTGCTGAAAACGCTACCATTGTTGGTGATGTGCAGATGGGCGATAATTGTTCGGTATGGTTCAACGCGGTGATTAGGGGTGATGTTAACTACATTAAAATAGGCAACAACACCAATATACAGGATGGTGTTGTTATTCATGGAACTTACCTTAAAGCAGCAACAAATATTGGCAATTATGTATCTATCGGTCACAATGCTTTAGTGCATGGTTGTACTTTAAAAGATCATTCTTTGGTGGGTATGGGAGCCATTGTAATGGATGGCGCGGTTGTAGAGGAGTATGTTATTATCGGTGCCGGTTCTGTGGTCTTAGAGAAGACTGTATGCGAATCAGGCTTTTTATACGCTGGTTCACCTGCCAAAAAGATCAAAGCTTTAACAGACGAGCAAAAAGCACTTCTAGATAAACTGCCTGATAACTATATTTTATACTCAGGTTGGTTTAAGGAGCAGTAACCGGCTCGGCAGGGATCTGTATGTTCGCCGTATCTGACCAGTTTGGCCTTACGGTATATACGGTTTTGTCTGCCCAAATATTTTCAGGCTGCGTTTTCCTTGAAGTACTGCCCGGGTCCCACTTGCCGTTTTTATTAGTGTCATAGGTAACCCTTATCTGGTATTTACCCGCCAGTAACATTTTGTATTCAATAGCGGAATTACGACTTATGCGGTTGGTCCGGATCGCATTCTTTTGATCACCATTGGAAGTGAGCAACTCCACTACATAGCTTTTGCTTGTATCCGGCACGACTATCCGCATGGTTTGCTCGCCATAGTTTTCAGGATTATCCAAAGAAAATGTTTTCTGCGTCTTTTTTATTTTGTCGCCGAAGAAAGCTGTAATAGAGTTTTCATTAAAAGTCAGCGTATACTTTGCCTTGGGCTTCCATCGATATTTAAAGATCAGTTTTTTTCGGGTTGTAGTATCGCGCTGCACCGTATAATTTACTTTGGCCGAATCTTCCATCAACGTTATTGAAGATTGGTCAAAGCTCTCTATAGGCATGTTTGATGTTACCAGAAGGTCGCTGCCGGGTTTTATAACACCATTTTGGCTTATGTTGTAATATAAGGCAATGTTGCGTGTAAACGTTTCTCTGCGGCCTTTGGTAAACCTCACGGTGTCAAACGCCACCCCGTTTTCATAAGTGGCGAGTTTAACAGAATCAAAGTCCATATTTTTGGAGTATACATTGATGGTATCGCCGGTTTTGTTTATTTCTGCCAGCTTTTGTGCATCAAAGCCCTCCGGGAATATAATTTTTACAGAGGGACGGGCAATGGGCCGGTTTGCGATAAGCAGCATGCTGCCATCCCTGTCAAAGGCCTTGGTGGCGAAACGTATTTTGTCGGGCACTTCTTTAAACAATGTTAAATTTATCCCCGCCGTGTCTTTCCTTAATTGGATAGGGTTAGCCTTAAAGGCGATTAACTCATTATCGTTATTGTAGATCTTATCAGCGGCGGTTTCTTTTAAGGCGTATATTTTATAGTTGTCGGCTTTTAAATTGCTGAATTTAAAATTGCCGGCACTGTCAGTAGTAGTAAACAGGGTGGGTTTCTTTTTGCCAAACAAGGTAGAGTCTTGTTTCAGATTAAAGAGCAGCACCAACGCCTCTTTTTCTTTTTGTTGTGTAACGGCATTGGTTACGGTGCCGCTTATCGTCATAGAATCTATAGACGGGCCGGTAGCAAAAACGTAGGTAAGGTTTTTTACTGTATTGCCTTCGTTAACATCCATAATGGCTTTTCCAAAACTGATTACATAAGTTGTGTTTTTTTGGAGAGTGTCTTTTAATTCTATTATCAATTTTTTTTGTTTCACAGTATATTCCGGGCTGCGCTCTTGAGCCGGCGAAACGCTTATTTCCTGGTACTGGTTGTTGAGTTTAAAATATTCGTCAAATTCCAGCTCGATTTTTTTTCCGTTAAAGTTTCTGGTTTGATCCGCCGGCATTGCCTTCAATAATTTGGGGGCGACAAGGTCGCGCGGGCCACCTTGCGGCTTTTGCTGCACCGCACAGCCCGACAAAGCCAGCAAAGCCAAAAACAGGGGCTTTAAATACGAGAAAAATGGCCGTTTTTTATTTAACATTATTTTTAAGCGCTATAAGCAACTTTTTTCTTTTTATGAAGGTTATCATTAAAAATTAAAAAAAGTGGCGTATAAATAAAATTTTGTAATTAATTGATTTTCAATCAATTAAGACCTACCGACTTATGTGCACCATCAAAACGGATATATCGGACGGCGAAACTCCCGAAATGCGAGACGCCTGACCCAAAGTGCGCGGTTTTATCCGCATCAGTTTTTCCCGGGCCTCTTTTGACAAGGACACCAATTGATGATAATCAAACTCCGCGTTTATTTCCTTGTCTTCCATTTTTTTCATTTTGGAAACGATCTCCAATTCTTTCTCAAAATAACTCTCGTATTTGATTTTTATTTCAGCCTGCTCAATTGTTTCTTTATCATATTTTGAAAGCAACGTTTTTAAATTGTCATCAGCTTTCAGCAGATCATTAATTGAAACCTGCGGGCGGCTTATCAGTGCAAACAGTTTGGCATTTTGTTGCAGCGGACTTGTCCCTAATTCTTCCAACAGCGAGTTTACGCTTGATGGTTCAATGGCCACCTTTTTTGTATAGGCGACAATCTCGTCTGAGTTTTTTATTTTTTGATTGACTTTATCCAGACGCTCGTCGCTTATTAAACCCAACTCATGGCCAATAGGGCTTAAGCGGATATCGGCGTTATCCTGCCTCAATAATAGGCGGTGCTCGGCCCTGGAGGTGAACATTCTATATGGCTCCTCTGTACCCTTGGTCACCAGGTCGTCTATTAAAACACCTATGTATGATTCTGATCGTTTCATGATCAGCTCGTGCTTATCATATATCTTTTGATGCGCGTTTATGCCTGCAATAAAACCTTGCGATGCCGCTTCTTCATATCCCGTTGTTCCGTTTATCTGTCCGGCAAAGTAAAGATTGCTAACCAGCTTGGTCTCTAAAGTAAGCCCCAATTGTGTAGGCGGGAAATAATCATACTCTATAGCATAGCCGGGGCGGAACATTTTTGCGTTTTCAAAACCCGGTATTTGTGTTAGGGCTTTATATTGCACATCTTCAGGCAGCGAAGTAGAGAAACCATTAACGTAGATCTCTACTGTGTTTAAGCCCTCCGGCTCTACAAATATCTGGTGACGATCGCGTTCAGCGAAGCGGTTAATTTTATCCTCAATAGATGGGCAATAGCGAGGGCCTAAACCTTTGATCCTCCCCGTAAACATCGGTGATTTTTCAAATCCTTCCTTTAATGTTTCGTGAACTTTGGTGTTTGTATAGGTAATCCAGCAACAGCGTTGTTCTTTTATTTG
>CBFGNU010000159.1:0-9310 GCA_965650195.1 uncultured Mucilaginibacter sp.
AAATTAAAGTAGGCAAGTTCCCTTTCTCAGCATCGGGTAAAGCAAGTGCCGGTGGTGTTAAGGATGGTTTTGTAAAACTGATATTTGATGCCAAATACGGCGAGTTTTTAGGTGCCCACATGTTAGGCGCTAACGTAACCGAAATGATTGCAGAGGTAGTTGCCGCACGTAAGCTGGAAACTACCGGACATGAAATGATAAAAACCGTACATCCGCACCCAACCATGAGCGAAGCCATTATGGAAGCGGCGGCGGAAGCGTATGGAGAATGCATCCATTTGTAGTAGGTAGTTCATAGATCATGGTTCATAGATCATAGTTTAATGGTTTATAGTTGATTTGGATCGGCAATAGATGATAGTTTATAGTAATTGATATGGCATTTAGATTTGAGGATTTGCTGGTATGGCAAAAGGCTATGGATCTAAATGACCAGATTAATTCATTAACTAAATTATTTCCAAAAGATGAACTATTCATTTTAACGTCGCAAATCAAGCGGGCATCTGATTCAGTAGTTTTAAATATTGCAGAAGGTTCTACCGGACAAACAAAACCTGTTTTTAAACCCTTTCTTAACTACTCATTACGTTCGGCAATTGAAGTGGTCAGCTGCTTGATAATTGCAAACCGTCGTAATTACATAGCCGAAGACATTTTCCGTGAACTGTACACCGATCACGAAGTTTTAGTTAAAATGATCACGGCGTTAAGAAACTCAATACAGCCTACTAAACTACCATGATCTATCAACTATGAACCAAGATCTATCCACCATGAACCATGATCTATGAACCATGAACCTCTTTACAATTGATACCGGTTTTTTCAAATTAGACGGCGGCGCCATGTTTGGCGTTGTTCCTAAAACTATATGGAGCAAAACCAACCCGGCCGACGAGAATAATTTGTGCACCTGGGCGATGCGCTGCCTGTTGATACAGGACGGTAACAGGTTGATTTTGGTTGATGCGGGGATGGGCAATAAGCAAAGCGAAAAGTTTTTTAGCTATTACTATCCGCATGGTACGGCAACTTTGGATAGCTCATTAGCTGCTCACGGTTTTCATCGTAATGATATAACCGATGTCTTTCTAACCCACCTGCATTTTGACCACGTAGGCGGAGCGGTTGAGCGTAATGGCGAGACCTTAGTACCCACTTTCAAAAACGCAACTTACTGGAGTAACGCAAAGCATTGGGACTGGGCAATAAACCCTAACGAGCGTGAAAAAGCATCTTTCTTAAAAGAAAATATATTGCCGATACAGGAAAGCGGTCAGCTGCAATTTATTGAGGTTATTGACGGGATTGCGTTTACAATCTATATAAGTATCGGTTTTATTTACGGGGATACCGAGGCACAGATGCTGCCACTGATTGATTATAAGGGTAAAAAGGTTTTATATATGGCTGATCTGTTGCCGTCTGTCGGCCATATCCCTTTACCTTATATAATGGGTTATGATATGTCGCCGTTAAAGACATTGCAAGAAAAGAAAAGTATTTTAAACGAAGCTGTTGCCAACAATTACATTTTGTATTTTGAGCATGATTCGGTAAACGAGTGCTGCACTTTGAAAAATACCGAAAAAGGCATACGTTTGGGTGACGTTTTAAGGCTGAGTGATGTATAATTTACACCACAAAAATCATGCAATTATCACCTGAAAATGAATATAATGTAATATTTTATTTAGTTCAAAATATCGTCGAAACTTTTCATACCTTTGCACGTTCAATTCTAAATAAAAAGAATAGAGGTTTATAATAAATGAGACAACTCAAAATAACCCAATCCATTACCAATCGTGAATCGCAGTCGCTTGACAAATACCTGCACGAAATTGGTAAAGTTGACCTGATAACTGCCGAAGAAGAAGTAATTTTAGCACAAAAGATAAGGGAGGGCGACCAGGCTGCGCTTGAGCGTTTAACCAAAACCAACCTGCGTTTTGTGGTATCAGTAGCAAAACAATACCAAAACCAGGGACTTACCTTAGGCGACCTTATTAACGAAGGCAACCTGGGATTGATAAAAGCTGCAAAACGCTTTGACGAAACCAAAGGTTTCAAATTCATTTCGTACGCTGTTTGGTGGATCCGCCAATCAATTTTGCAGGCCATTGCCGAGCAATCACGTATCGTTCGTCTACCATTGAACCAGGTAGGTTCATTAAGCAAAATAAGCAAGGCTTTCTCTAAATTAGAGCAGGAATATGAGCGCGAGCCGTCTCCGGAAGAACTGGCTGACATGCTGGAGACTACTGTTGATAAGATCTCTGACACGCTGAGCAACTCAGGCCGTCACGTATCAATGGATGCGCCGTTTGTACAGGGTGAAGAAAATACATTGTTAGATGTATTGGAAAACGCTGAACCGAATACAGACTCTATCCTGATCAACGAATCATTATCAGAAGAAATAAAACGTTCACTTTCAACTTTAACAGAGCGCGAACGCGAAATAATAGTATTGTTCTTTGGTTTAGGTACAAACCATCCGCTGTCTCTTGAAGAGATCGGCGAGAAATTTAACCTTACCCGCGAGCGTGTACGCCAGATAAAAGACAAAGCGTTACAACGCTTACGCCATACTTCAAGAAGCAAAATCCTGAAATCATACTTAGGATAGTTTTTCTTAGAGACAAGAATAAAGAGCCGCTCCGATAACCGGGGCGGCTTTTTTATTTATCGCTTTTATTGCCTGCCTTACAATAAACGGCAAGTTTATATGTTTATAGACTTTATCACGCTTTACTTGAACCGTTTACTAAAGTTAACTTTCCAGTATTACCGGCTATTGCTAACCTACAATGTGGTGTTTACACTGCTTGTTGCAGTAATGGCATTCCCGGCATCTATTTCAAGCGCAATAGGTTTTTTCTTTTCAAAATTCATCGGTTACTTATCGGCAGCAAGCCTGCAATATTTCCTGGCTCCCAAAACCTTATTTTATTATAGGAACGCCGGGTTTAGCGCCAAACGCATCATGATTACCGCGTTTGTAATGGAAACTGTTTGCTGCATATTAATTCTCATCCTTATTAACCTTGCCTCAAATGCAATCACATATATTAAAAGTTGACAGCGTGCAGCTGGAGTTTGACGGTCGTAAAATATTGCAGGACGTTTATTTGAGCTGCCAACAGGGCGAGGTAATAGGTCTGCTGGGACGCAACGGATCCGGCAAATCATCATTATTGAAGATCATCTTCGGCAGCTTAAAGCCATCTTATAAATATGTTAGCATTAACGACGAATACATTCAAAAAGGTTATCTCAATAACAGGATAGCCTACCTGCCACAGCATAGCTATCTACCTACTAGCTTAAAGATAAGCACCCTGGCTCCCATGTTGGTTGATCCCTACTATTGGGATGAGTTTACAGAGTTACCGATTTATAAAAGTCATTATCAGAAAACGACTAATGAGTTGTCAGGCGGCGAGCTAAGGAAGCTGGAAACGATGTTGGTTATGTACAACAAGGCAGATTTTATATTGTTGGATGAACCTTTCACACACATCTCCCCCATCCAAACCGAAGAGTTTAAGCCGATTTTAAAGCGTTGCGTTCAGCGGAAGGGGATTATTATTACAGATCATCAGTATTACAACGTGTTGGATGTAAGCGACCGCATCATCCTTTTAAGCAACGGAAGCACCAAACATATAAAGCATATTGACGAATTAGCTACTTATGGCTACATTAGTGGTACATAAGCTCAAATCATTATGACAATCCCCATTTACCAGGCCGATGCTTTTACCGATAAACTGTTTGGCGGAAACCCTGCTGCAATTTGTCCGCTAACCGAATGGCTGCCTGATGATACCATGCAGCAAATTGCCAAAGAGAACAATTTAGCAGAGACAGCTTTCTTTGTAAGGAACGAAAATGGTTACCTGCTGCGCTGGTTTACGCCGGAGTATGAAATTGATCTATGCGGGCATGCCACCTTAGCTTCGGCCCATATATTATTTACCGAGCTGGCTTACGGAGGCGATACCATACATTTTGATACCGTTAAAGCCGGAACGCTCACCGTAAAACGCGATGGCGATAAATACACGATGGACTTTCCATCGCGGCCGCCCATACCTATTGAAACACCAAATGGCTTGATAGAGGCTTTAGGCGGCGCAGAGCCTACAGCTATTTTACGTTCAAGGGATTATTTTGTGGTTTATGATACAGAGGAAGAGATAACCGAGCTATCACCTGATATGTTCGCGCTGTCAAAAATGGATACGGTGGGTATAATTGTTACCGCACCAGGTAAAAATTCAGATTTCGTTTCGCGGTTTTTTGCACCGGGTGCCGGCATACCCGAAGATCCGGTTACCGGCTCGGCGCATTGCAACCTTATTCCCTACTGGGCCAAAATATTTGGCAAGGATAAACTTCACGCCTACCAGTTATCGGCCCGTAAAGGTGAGCTTTGGTGCGAACTAAAAGGCGACCGTGTGTTAATGAGCGGTAAAGCAGTTACGTATTTGAAGGGGGAGATAGTAGTTAACTAATCGCTAACTATCAAACTTCTCCAACAACTTTAACAGCGTTTCAAAATCCTTGGGATATGGGGCATGTACGGTTACGTCTGTGCCATCCAATACCTTAAAGGTAACCTGATAGGCGTGCAGGGCAAAACGCTTCATAATGGGCAGTTCTTCCTGCTCCTTGCCTAAATGATATTTACGCTTAATGGCAGATAGAAAAACCGGCTTGCCTTTATACATTTCATCCCCGGCAATTGATGCACGCTGGGTGGCTAAATGGATCCTGATCTGGTGCATACGACCGGTAACAGGGCGGCACTCAACCAAAGTATAGTGTTTAAAAAATTTCAACGACTGAAACCAGGTTTCGGCACGTTTACCTTCTTGCCTGCTAATGGTTACGTTGCCTTTGCCAACATTAAGTATGGGTAGATCAACCAGCAGTTTTTCAAAAACATGAGTGCCATCAATAACAGCATGATAAACCTTATTAACCTGGCGTTTTTCAAACTGCATGGATACATGGCGATACGCTTCAGGGTTTTTAGCAATAATCAACGATCCGGAAGTTTCCTTATCCAAACGGTGGCAGATCTGCGCATCGTCTGAGTAAGCTTTTGCCATGCGTAAAATGCTGATATCGCTGCTGCCCTCTCCCCGCTCATCCAGCGAACTGATAAACGCCGGCTTGTTTATCACTATCAAATCATCATCCTCAAACAATATCAGGTCGGCAAACTTGGGTATCTTCATGCTTTTATATTAGCCGGCAAAAATACGGTTATTAATTTAAATTCTTTTTAGTGTAGTTGCTTCCCCCAGCCATCTGTTTTTATCCCCCAAAAACAAAACTCAATTTCTGTTGGTTATAATATTGAAAAACAATTATCTATCTATCAATAAAAACATGAGCTATAAAAAAACCGAACCTGAAGAAAAGGGATTTTTTGAGAAGGTTAAAGAAACAATTGAAGAACTTTGGGAAGGCACCAAAGATAAAGCGGAAGACGTAGCAGACGTTGCCGAAGAAAAATTTGACGACCTTAAAAAGGCTGTTGCGCCAAAGAAAAGAGCCGCGGCACGTAAAGTTACCACCGCAAAGGCATCAGTAAAAAAAGAAGCAAATAATGTTGCTTCAAAAACTAAAACCGCTGTTAAAGAAACTAAAGCAAAGGTTGCTGATGTTAAAGCAAAGGCCGAAGACAAGGCTAAAACCATTACAACAAAGGCCAAAGCAGCCGTTGCTGATGTGAAAAAGCAAGCTGACACCAAAGCAAAGGCTATCACTACAAAGGCAAAGTCTGACACCGCGCCTGCGAAGGCTAAAACCGGCACTGCAAAAAAGACTGCCGCTAAGCGCAAACCTATATTGTAAAACAAGTCTAAATAAACAAAAAGGCCTCCCGAATTATCAGGAGGCCTTTTGTTTATGCTTCAAATTTGTATCCTACACCTTTTACAGTGGCAACCACATCGTCGCCAAGTTTCTCTCTCAGTTTCCTGATGTGTACATCTATGGTACGGTTAGTTACCACTACCGAGTCTTCCCATATATTTTTAAGGATCACCTCGCGTGTATAAACTTTGCCGGGTTTTGATGCCAGCAGGTAAAGTAGTTCAAATTCCTTTTTCGCCAGTACCACTTTAGCGCCGTCCTTAAAAACAAGATAAGCTTCACGGTCTATAACCAGTCCGCCAATTTCCAGTTTATTATCTGCCACATCTTCTGTAGGCGCGTTGCGACGTAAAATGGCGTTTATACGGCTTACTAATGCGCGTGGCTTAATGGGCTTGGCGATGTAATCATCTGCACCAACATTAAAACCCGCTATCTCTGAGTACTCTTCGCTGCGGGCGGTTAAAAACACCATAAAGGTATTTTTAAACTCGGGCATGGTGCGCATAATACGGCAGGCTTCAATACCATCCATTTTAGGCATCATAATATCAAGCACGATGAGATCGGGTAGCGAACGCTTGGCTTCGGCAACGGCTTCCTGGCCATTATGCGCCAGGTAAACCTGGTAGCCTTCCTTCTTCAGATTGTATTCAATAAGCTCTAATATATCAGGCTCGTCATCAACAATAAGTATCTTCTGTTTGGTAGTGTTGCTCATTAACAATTTTTTTGAGTAAAAGTATAAGCTTAAAAGAAGATTATGGTTAACTCAATATTAACAAATTGTTAAATAGTACTTTATTTTAACATTCTATTGAGCCTTGGTAAATGTTCTCTTTAAAAAATCTTCAAGATCAGTGCCTGTGATGTTTTTTGCGACTATAATACCTTGAGGATCAATTATAAAATTGGATGGAATTGCGTTTACACGATAAAGGGTTGGGGTACTGCCCTCAAATTCCATTAGATCTGAGGCGTGTTTCCATGTTAATTTATCTGCTGCTATCGCCTTTTTCCAAAGATCTTTATCCTTGTCAAGCGATATACCCAGTATATTAAAGCCTTTAGCTTTATACAAATTGTATTGCTTTACCACGTTAGGATTTTCCTGCCTGCACGGCCCGCACCATGATGCCCAAAAATCAAGCATCACATATTTACCTTTGTAATCTGATAATTTAACAGGCTTATCATTTATCCCGCTGATAACAAATTCGGGCGCTTTTTGACCAACCGATACAGCCTTTGCAGCAATTGAGCGGTTGATAAAAGCCTGCACGCCGGGGTTATCCGTAAAATATTGTTTCTCCTTCAGCTTTTCTGCATAAGCTATCAATTGCTGCTCATAACGCATACTGTCTAACGAAACCATGGCATAGAATGACGCCAGCGAACTTTCATTCTTATCTTTAAAAGCCATTAAAGCATTGCTGTAATCGGCTACGTTTTTACGATAAATGGGGATGAATTTATTAGAAAGCTCAGCACTTTCTGCACCTGCCTTCTCTACCTCCGCCTGGTACTGTTCGTCTAATTTAGTGTTCTTATCGCCGTAAAAGCTGCTGATCTTATTAAACTCCTGTATTTTTTCCGAGTTTTCAGAACCTTTGACAGTGTAGATATGCTTCTCATCCTGCATATCAGTAATAAACTCAATTTTGTCTCCGTTAGCGGCTATCAAATCAAAAAAGAAACCACCTATACGTAATTTGTATAGATTGGCGTAGGGCGTAAAATGTTTGAATTGAAATTTACCCTGCTCGTCTAAACTTGCCGAATCGCTTATTTCAACGCGGGTAGTGCCTGCTTCTAACAGGTAAACCTTCTTTATATCACCTGCATTCTTGATCTCGCCCGAAAGGGTAAAATCTGCGTTTTGTACACAAGCCGAACAAAAGCTTATAAGGGCTAACAGGCAGATGAGGTGGCGTATCTTCATTTAGTTTCTAATTCTTTTATTAATAGCTGATTTGTTTTTTGCGGGTCGATCTTACCTTTAGAGCGTTTCATTATCTCGCCCATAAACAAACCTAAAACGCCTTTTTACCCTTTTTGATATTCTGATACCTTATCAGGGAACTTGGCCAGTGCCTCGCGGATGAATTCGCTAACGTCGTCGCTGTCGGCTGTTATCAATAAGTTCAACTCCGTTGCCAAATGCAGCGCTGTTTTACCCGGCGATGCCAGCATAGCCGGAAACAACTTATGCGAAGCTACTGTATTATTTATTGATCCGGCGTCTATTAATTTAATTATCCCGGCTAAATTCTCAGGGCGCAGGTGCAGGTCGCTTATATGTTCACCGGTCTCGTTCAAATGCGATTTAACCGGACCCATCAGCAGGTGTACAGCAGCCTTATAATTAGCGGTATGTTTTATCAGGTCTTCAAAGTAAAAAGCAAGCTCCTTATCAGCTGTAATTACTGATGCATCGTACTCGCTTAAACCCAACTCGTCAGTATATTTTTTATGCAGCTGATGTGGCAAAGCCGGCAAGGTCTTGCGGATGCTTTCAACAAATGCATTATCCAAAACTATTGGCATCAGGTCAGGCTCAGGGAAATAGCGGTAATCATTAGCCATTTCCTTACTGCGCAAAACGGACGTTTCGCCCGTATCAGCATTAAAGTTAAGCGTGTTTTGATCTATGTGGCCGCCTGCTTCAATAACTCGCACCTGGCGCTCAAACTCGTGTTCAATAGCACGCTGCACGTTACGTATAGAGTTTAAATTCTTTACCTCGCAGCGGTTGCCGTATTCAGTAGCGCCCCTCAAACGAACAGATATATTGGCATCGCAACGCATGCTGCCTTCTTCCATGTTGCCGTCGCAAACGTCAAGATAACGCAGCAATTTGCGCACTTCGGTTAAATATTGCCCGGCTTCTTCGGCACTGCGCATATCAGGGTCTGATACTATCTCTAACAAGGGAACACCTGCACGGTTAAGGTCGATGAAGGAATCGTCACAAACACTATCGTGCATGCTTTTACCTGCATCTTCTTCCATGTGGATATGGTGAATGGCAATATCTTTTACGGTACCGTCTGATAATTTTACAGTTACCGCACCGCCCAAACAAATAGGCTGCTGATCTTGCGAGATCTGGTAACCCTTAGGCAGATCGGCATAAAAGTAATTTTTGCGGGCGAAATGATTATTAAGGTTGATGGTGCAATTACAGGCCAGGCCCATTTTAACCGCATACTCAACCATGCGCTTGTTAATGCGCGGCAGCGTACCCGGATGCCCCAATGAAATGGCACTTACGTGGTGGTTAGGCTCTGCGCCAAAAGCGGCCGAATCAGATGAAAAAGCTTTGCTTTGGGTTGATAGTTGCGCGTGAACCTCTAAACCGACAACTAATTCATATTTTTCGCCTATTTCGCCTGTCAAAATCGTCATAAAA
>CBFGNU010000160.1:0-9307 GCA_965650195.1 uncultured Mucilaginibacter sp.
CACCAGATGGCGTTAAATCACTTAAGGATAGGCCCGGCGTCTGGGCCTGCGCAAAAAATGGAAGAAGTAGAACTCCCGTTAATGAGAGCGTTAGTATAAATTGTTTAAATTTCATGAAGTGATTATATAATTATAGCTTTAAGCTACTTTTTTTACCTGAATAATTTACCGGAGTTCCAGGGCTCGATCCATCTAGTCCTGCCGGTGCCACAACAACATTAAAAGTTCGTTTATCCAACATTCCTTTAAAGCTACCTTTTCTGTCGGCTATACTCAATGTTCGTTTTTTATCGTCCCAATGAAAAGTGATCTCGCTATATTGCCCTTTTTCATAATTATAATTATCGTTCTCATCTTCATACAGCGTAAAATCGCCGTCAGCTCCGGGATATATTCTTATTTCCAGGTTATCCCAGTTTTTTTCCGATGAATACTGCACCTTAGGGCCAATAGGCATGATAGAACCCGATTTAATATATAAAGGGATAATATCAAGCGGTGTAGCTCTCGATACTTTTTTACCACCCCCAAGCTTTTCACCAGTCCAGAAATCATACCATGATGCGCCAGCGGGCAGGTACGTTTCCTGCGACTTTACAGTACTGAAATCCTCGACCTTATCCCGGCCCTCAGTCTTTGTGTACATCGCTGATGTTACCGGATTTACTAATATAGATTTCCCGAACATATATTCACCTGTCATGTCCCACACATTCTTGTCGGCCGCAAAATCCATAAAGAGTGCCCGCATCATGCTTGATTGATGAGCGGTAACATCCCATGATGTGGAATAAATATATGGCAAAAGTCTGTAGCGAATATTAATATACTTTTCAGCGGCATCGTAAACTTTGTCTCCTTTTTTGCCAAACTGATAGATCTCTCTTGGAGCATCAGCACCATGCGAACGCATTAAAGGGGTAAAGGCACCAAACTCCATCCAACGGGCATATAATTCGCGATAATCCGGATCTGCAAGCTTTCTTGGGAATCGGGAAAGAAAAAAACCACCGATATCTGCATTCCAATAAGGTATAGCGCTTAAAGAAAAGTTTAACCCTGTAGGAATCTGCTTTGCAAGTGTTTCCCACGAAGAAGTTATATCACCCGACCAGGTATGAGCGCCATAACGCTGTTGCCCCGCGAATGCTGAACGGGTTAAAATAAACACACGCTTGTCTGAGCTGGTTGCTCGCTGATGATCATAAACACCTCCAACTCCCATTAGCGGATAGGCATTGCGCACCTTACGAAAAGATCCTAAATGGGTTTTTATATCCAGATCTGTAGGTTTAAAACTAAGATGATCCGGTTCGGTTGAATCCATCCACCAACCATCTATTCCAAACGAAAACAAACCCTTATTTAAATAGTTCCAGTTGATATCGCGCGCTTCAGGGTTATAAACATCATAGGGGCGTACACCGGATGGGTAATCTAGTTTAGGCGGCCATAATTCTGAGCCGGATTCCGGCCAGGTATTAAAATCAAGCAGCATATTTTTGGCTTTCATATCCTTGTAAGGCTTGGTTTGAGGACCGAATGAAGACCAGATAGAGATCATTAAGTGTGCATTTAAGTTATGCACATCGCTCATCATTTTTTTGGGGTTCGCAAAATCCACATTCAAAAATTCCATTGAATTCCACAGGTAATTGTTACCCCAATACTGCCAGTCTTGTATAATGCCGTCAAGTGGAACACCCAGTTCACGATATCTTTTCACTACGCCAACTGTTTCATCCTGGCTTTTATAACGTTCTTTACTTTGCCAGAACCCAAAGGTCCAAAGCGGAGACATGGGTGCCTGACCGGTTAGGTCGCGCATTTGGGCTATAACGCCATCGGCGTTACCGCCATACATAAAATAGTAGTCTATTCCTTCGCCTACATCTGAGCTTAATAAGGTTTCGTCCGGCTTATCGCTAAAAGTAGTTGGCGAGTAATTGTCCCAAAAAATACCATAGCCCTTGACAGATTGGATGAACGGCACTACATCCTCTGTGTTGCCTTGCATCATGTTTTTATACACCTGATTACGTTGGTTCAAGTTGCCACGCTGATGTTGACCCAGCCCATAAACAGCTTCGTCTTTATCTAAAATGAATGACTGCGATACACTAAGCGTCTTATTGCCGGCATCATCAAATGGTTTAAAAGAGGCACCATCCGGCTTTTCTTTTAAAAGCAATGTCCCTTTATTTGTCGCATAATTAACAGATCCTGTTTTGAGATCAAGCGTAACTTTAATCTGACTACTGGAAACTTCAAGCAGATCGCCGCGCTTATTTGTTTTAAGTGATGTAGGCGCAGGTTTTTTAATAACAGAAAGGTTCTCTGTTGTAAAAGCACGTCCAACAGGCGCTTTAATTACTCTAATTATGCCGGGGCCATAAAATTGCACCTCTACGGACTGATCTTTAATTACGGCTTTAGCACCTAAAGCGGTTGATTGGTAAGTTTGCGCAAAGCAAACCACGGGGAAAATGGCAACTAATAAAATAGCTGTCTTTAAAAAAGAGTTATTCATTTTAATAATGGTGAAATAATCGGTTATACAGCGCAAAACTATCATTTGGGGCAAGTAAGGGCTTACCTGTTTGTTGAAATATCTACCCGATTCGTTGAAAATAAGGCCCAGGGACGACTATCCTTTATACTGCGACGGGCTTACCCCATATTCATCCTTAAAACATTTACTGAAATAAGCTGCCGTACCGAAGCCGACTTTCGCCGCAATCTCCTGTTGGCTGAATCGTTTCTGGCTCAACAGATGCGCCGCTTTTTTCAGTTTTACCGAGCGGATAAACTCTGTCGGTGCCTGACCTGTGATTGCCATTAATTTCCGGTACAGGCCGGTACGGTCCATGTTCATATCGCTGCTTAACTGCTCAACTGAATAGGAGGAGCTTTGAATATTTTTTTCGATATACCTGATCACTTTTTCAATCAGCTCCTGATCGACCGAAGTGGTTGTTATTTGATCAGGCTGAATGACGATCGAATTTTTAAAGAGCATTTTCCGCTGCTCTTGCTGCGCAATGAGTTTACTTATACGCAGCAATAAAATATCTAGGTTAAATGGCTTGGTAATATAGGCATCGGCACCTGCATGATAAGCCCCGGACTGTACCTCTTCATTGTAACGGGCAGTCAGCAGGATAACGGGGGTATGCGAAGTCCTTATCTCTCCTTTTATTTTTTTACAAAGTTCAATACCATCCATTTCCGGCATCGTAATATCGCTGATTACCAAATCAGGCTGGAATTTATCCATTTTAGCCAGTCCTTCCGTACCGTCGGCTGCGGTAGCTACCTCATAAAATGCACCCAGCTGTTCCTCCATAAAATTGCGAAAAACTTCGTTGTCTTCCACACATAATACCCGATGGCGTTTATCGCCAGTGTGTTTTGGTACGGATTCCCGGGATGCAGTAGGCTGAAGGCCCATGGGAATACTGAGTGTAAACTCCGAGCCTTCATTTACCTGGCTGGTCACTGTAACCTCACCACCGTGCAGCTCAACGTATTCCTTTACCATGTTAAGGCCTATACCGCTGCCCTTGGCGCCATCCACCTGGTTTTGCGCCTGAAAATAACGATTGAATATTTTTGACAGATCGCTTTCCGCGATACCAACCCCGCTGTCTGTCACCCGTATAATCAATCGATTCTGTTCACCCGCGCGGATCTGTAATTGGATAAGTCCTCCCGACCGGGTAAACTTAAACGCGTTGGACAAAAGATTATTCACCATTTTTGTCAATTTATCCCTGTCCAGATAAAGAAAAATTTCTTCTGCAGGCATGTCGACATGAAATTTTATAGCCTTCTCTTCACAAACCTGTCGGAAAGGAACGACAATAGGCTCGATGATGTCGGTTATATGTACAAAATTCAGGCGCAGGCTTTCCCCTTTAAATTCGTCCTGTTTAAAATCGACCAGGTTATTGACGATATTAAGCATATTGGAAGCGTTTTTATGAATATTGTCCAGTTGGCTTTTCAACTGTTGATCGTCTGTCTTTTTTAGAACTGATTCCAATGGCGTTAAAATCAGGCTGAGTGGCGTGCGCAATTCGTGTCCCATATTGGTCAGAAAATTGATCTTCATCAAGTCCAACTTTTGCTTTTGCCTGCGGATGATAGTAAGTTTGCTTTGCCACAGGTAAAACTTCAAAGCAGTATAAATGGCGATCAAAGCCAAGGTGATGTAAAGGATGATCGCTATGGGTGTCCGCCAAAAGGGTGCTCTGACGGTAATATCCATTGTTATAACCGGACTATTCCAGTCACTGCTGTTATCTGTTGCCTTTACTTTCAAGGTGTAGCTTCCCGGCGAAACGCCTGTATAGGTAATACGCCCTATTCCATCGGCGGTTGATATTTCATGCCAGCCGGCGTCCACCCCGTCCAGAATATAGCGGTAATAGGTTTGCGTAGGGTTAACATAATTCAATCCAGTAAAACTAATCGTAAAGAAGTTTTGATTATTATTGAGTGCAATTGCCGTCGTTGAACTGATGCTGCGTGTCAAAATCCGATTACCGTTATAAGCTTTGTTTTCCCTGATCTCCTCACCGAAAACTTTAAAGCTCGTAAAAAGAGGAAGTAGTTTTCGAGGTTTAACCGTGAAGCGGTCTAGATCGATCTCGTTAAAACCATTGATCCCGCCGAGTAAGAGATGGTTATCTTTGCTGATATAAACAGATCTTCGCGCAAACTCCTCTTTAATGACACCGTCATAAGTATTAAAGTTAGCCATCGAATACGTTCTCTCATTATTTTTAACACCTACCCGGATGCGGGAAACGCCCCCTGATGTCGATATCCACAAGGTGTGCTCTGCATCTTCGATTATACCTTTGATGCTGTTGTTGACAAGGCCCCTGGTGTCATTCAGGGTCGTAAGGTGCTGTTTACCCTCATCCCACACATACAACCCATCTTGCGTTCCAAACCACAACAGGCCTCTGCTGTCAACAAAGAGCATTTTATAATTATGACTCCCATGCCTGTACATAGCAGGTACCTTATCGCCGTATTGGTTGGGAAAACTGACCGTTTTCTTTTTTATATTATAAGTAAACAGTCCGTTGTTGTTCATCCCTATCAGCAGCCCTTTCCAAAATACCATCTGGTTAACTTTAACGATCCTTTTTTCGTAGACCGCAAGCCGCTTATATTCACCGCTAAGCGGATCAAACTTTCCGAAACCATTGTCCTCGGTTTGCAGGTACATGTTATTTTGTCGGTCTTAAACAACATGGTTAATATTCCCTACGGGGTAATATCGGGTACTTTGGTCTGTAATGCAGTATAAACCGGTGGTGGTGCAAAGCCAAATACGGCCGGTTTTACCCTTTATCATGGCTGTGCAGGAAATATCGGTAGTTGCGGGCGAAAACCTGGTCAACTGCGACGCCTCCCGGTTGTATTCAAACAGCCCCTTGTATGTTCCAACCAGTATATTACCGTTTTTCTTTTCCGAAAAACAGCTGATCGTTATGTCTTCGCCGCTGTTGTCTGGAAAAAATGAACGGCCCAGGTTCCTGAATTTAAACCTATCCGGGTGATAGTAAAGCAGCCCGTGATTTAAAGTGCCTATCCACAACCCATCCTGGTTATCAAAATAAAGTGTGCTTACCTCGGTATTAACAGAAGTGCCGTCCACCATTTCCAGCTTCTTTATTTGTTGTTTTTCAAAGTTTCTGCGATCGAAAAACCACAGACCCTGGGTGCAGCTTATCAGTAAATCACCCTTTTGACTTATAGATAAATAGTTGAGGGCATAATTAACTTCCAATAATTTTTGCCAAATGTTTTTATTAAGATCATACCAAAGCAATACTCCTCCGCCGGGTCCTGTTCTTAACTGATACAGATCATTATTCTTTTGAACGGGGAACAGGGTACTGCTATATTTTGCCTGATCAGCGCTACTTAAAGAGTTTCCGCTTACAATATGTCTGCGGGTATCCATATCCAGGCCCACATAGGCCCCGGATTTATAAAACAGATACACCCGCCTGTTCATAACCGCTATGTCATACAGCATATCCCTTTTTCCGTCAACGACGGATGCGCGCGAAAGAAAGCTGATCAGCTTTCCCGTTTTCTGATTGCGATAGAGGAGTTGATCGCTCCCGGTAAGGAACCATAAGTTATGGGCATCATCCATAAAAAGATCAGCCAAGGGCCCGTGTACGCCCAAATGCGCTAGCACACTGTCTGCCTTTTTCTCAAATCGCCCGGTCGTGTTATCAATAAGCATCAGCTGCCCCTGATTTTTCAGCCAGAGCCGCTCCTTGTTTTCCACGTAACTTCGCAGATAGCCAAGGTAACCTTTCAGTGCATAATGATATTGCGCATTGGTATGAATGTATTCAAATGTGGTGCCATTGTAAATATTGATAATTCCGTTGGTTATAATCACCATACGGCCATCCTGAAGCTGGGTAATGTTCCGGACTTCGTTATTGGCCAAGCCGTTAGTGGTATTTATAGGTGTAAAGGCAAAATGCTGTTGGGCAGTGCTCCTGTTGCATATCAATACAAGAAGGGCAAGTATTGCGCAATATCTGATCAAATAGCTAAAAATACTCCTCATCCCACAATGGCCTTAAACTAACAAAAGGAAACTCCTTTAGCGGCCTAAATTTAGGCTCACCAAAGGAAGTTTCCAACATTTAACCAACTAAAATTAAAATTTATTTCAACTCTGTAAAGGGTGAATATAGTAAGTCTCCAACGCCTTGTGTTTTAACACCTACTCTTGCGAAAGTTACACCTGTAGTGCGTACCGCTGCTTTATCGGCAGCGTTAAGCGTTTTCAAATTAAAGCTGATGGTTACATTACCGGGAACGATACCCGTAAATGAACGCTCGGCCTGCTTTGAGGTGATATCCACGAGGTGGCTTGTGCCTAAATAGAGCACTACCTTTTCCAGATTTGCTGTCGGTACCACTTTTTCCAACTTGAAAGTGGCTGTAAAAACTGAATCAACAAATGTGGTTTTATAGTCAGATATCCAGTGATAAGGCGTTACATTAAAATTAACGTCCTTCGCCTCACCTTTCAGTGTTAATTTAATAGTATCCGGCTGTACCCAGGGGCCCTTACCGGGGCTGTTGACTAAGGAATAGTTACCGTCAAAAGTTACGATGGTATACGTTCCATCGGCCTTGGTAAACATTTTAATAACACCGTATACAAATTTTCCAGGCCCGGTTTGGATCAATTGCAAAGGGTTAGAGCCCCCGGCATCTGATGAAGTAGCCATAACCTGTATAGGCTGGCCTTTATATAAAAACCTGCCTGATATTCTTGAGGTCGGATAGCTTCGGTTATCCAATTCTTTACTGCATGATGAAACAAGCAGGAAAGAAGCCATGGCGAGTCCTATTAGTGAAAAGGCTATTATTTTATTTCTCTTTTTCATGATAATAATCTTTTTAAATGTTATTGAAGGGGATTAAGTACCATCTTCGGATTATTGACGATCCAGCCGTTATCGATGCTAGCATAGTAGGCATTAGGCAAAAATAACAACGGGGTTGATTGACGCTTGTACGATACCTGCCTGGTAAACACCCATTTGCCGTTGTTTGGGTCACCGGCGGCAACTACTTTATATGGATATAATGAGTAAGGATGAGCAATAGGATCGTTGGTTGTACCTGTCCACAAGGTATGCGCTATTCTCCATCTTCTTAAATCCCAGAAACGGTGATCTTCAAACGCGAACTCAACACGATATTCATTTACGATCTTATCAAAAGTTAAGGTAGCCTCTGTAAGTGGCTGAATACCACCACGGCTTCTCACGGTATTGATATATTGTACTGCCGATGCTTTGTCACCCATTTCAAAAGCTGCTTCGGCGGCAATTAAATAAGCTTCTGCCATTCTTAAACGCGGCATCCACATTTCGCTATAACGCGGGTTAAGACCGGCACCTGCTGTTTCATCCAAAAATTTACGTACCAAAAAGCCAGTTTTGTTTACATAATTCGCTGATATAGATGCAGGTCCGTTTAGAGATGTAACTAACCCATTTGCATCTGATGTTCCGGGATTAGCTGTCTTAATTACCCATGCACCCGCGCCATTTTTATTTAATTGCCCGGCCTGCAGTATTACAGGGATGCTACGGTACGGCGCATTTGGCCAGATAACTGTACCCCACAAACGGGCATCTCTTACTTTAAAAGGATCTTCCACATCATTATAAAACACATAAGATCCATCCGGATTGTTGGTTTTGATCGTCGGGTTAGAACCGTCTTTGTTCTCAAAAGCCTCTACCAGGTTAAGCAAAGCACCCAAGTTATTGCCTTCTGAATAATCACGATGTGTATAAGGCATTGCCTGACTGGTAAACTGCGTAACCTGGTTAGGGCTTTTCCTGTCAAGCGCCCAAATAACTTCGGTGTTACCTGTTTTTACGTTGATGGCATTGTAAAAGCCCAGACCAGGATTGGCAGGATCTGTTTGAAATTTGTAAGGAGTAGAACTGGTAATCAACAGTTTTGCTGCATCAAAGGCTGTTTTATAAAAGCCTGCCGCTTTATCAGCCGGAATACCGGCTTCCCATCCTGCTGTTTTTATAGTCGGCGTTAATTTATTGCCGTAATTAGCAATAGATCCCGCATAAACTGCCGCTCGCGCCTTAAGCAGCAACGCCGCCCATTTATTGGGAACAGATGCACCTACTGACGCGGTACCAGATAATTTTGTCATAGCTAAATCGCACTGATCTATAACGTATTGGTATGCGTCCGCTTCTGTTGAACGTGGAATTTGAAAAGACCCAACATCCATACCCGACTCATAGGTAAAAACCTTGTCGCCTACAATAGGCATACCGCCGAAAGAGCGGGTCATGCAGAAATAATACCAGGCACGCAAAAATATCGCTTGCCCTTCCATATCCACGCGCTCAGTCTCGGGTATGGCCGACTTAGCCGAGTTAGAGCGTACCCCTTCTAAAAATTGATTCAACCGGCGTACAAGCCCATAATCAACCGTTCTGTTAAAATTACGGCTAACTAATTTCTCATCATCCGTAGTTGTTGGCGAACCATACTGCGTGTTAGCCTCATCTAAAAGATGATAATTGCCAACAGCCCCATTATTCTGCCCAAAGCCTACCGATGTATAAAAGTTAGCTAATGTAGCCAGTACAAGACTTCTATCAGAATAGATAATGTCCTCACCTAGTTTATTTACTGAAACTGTGTCCAGGTTTTTTTTGCACCCCATAAACGCAGCGTTTATTACGAGGAGCGCAAAAAGACAATATAA
>CBFGNU010000161.1:0-9296 GCA_965650195.1 uncultured Mucilaginibacter sp.
ACATTACATAATGCAGAAGTTTCGTCTTTGGTATCAGAGAAAGATACGCGCAACGGAACTTTTTCAATAGCCTTAGCTAATGCCGCGCCTTGATAGAAATCATAAACCGGGTTAGCATTCAAAAAGAATACAGCGCCAACTTCGCCGCGTTTAACTTCGCCAACAAACTCAGCTAATTCTGCATCGTTACCGGCGTATTGTCTTGAATTGTTATCCAGATCAATTGTAGTACCGTAGCTGCCTAATATAGAGTTAATAGCGTTAACCAATATCTGCGTAGCAACATCATTTGAACCTGCAACAACCAGCGCACGGCCCTTGGCTGCCACTAACTCTTTAGCCACAACGGCTATAGCGTTATTAGCTGCCTTGTTCTGTAATGCTTTGCTGCCCGGCAATGTTGTGCCAGATATTGCATTGTAAAGATTAACTAAAGCAACACCTTCTTCTGAGGGTTTCAATGCGATGCGCACATCAGCATTGGTACCGGTTAAACTCATGCCTGTTTCAAACTGGATGTGACGAGACATTTTTTTCTCTTCCAGTGCTTTGGCAGCGCGTTTTGATACATACTGACGGGTAAATTCTTCGCCTGAGATCCAGGTGCCTAAAAAGTCGGCGCCGAAGCTTACAATTACGTCAGCTTTGTCAAAGTTGTAGTGTGGTAATACGGCTTTACCAAAGCTGTTTTGGTTAGCCTGGATAATACCTGTATAGGATACTGCATCATAAGTTACATGTTTTGCAGTAGGATAAGCAGCAATAAAATCAGCAATTACGCTTAATGTAGATGGGCTTGAGATGGTTGAAGATACGATACGGATCTTGGTACCGGCATCAACGATTTTAGCAAGCTCTAATATAATATGATCATCAACAGTACTCCAGGTAACGTCAGAGCCATTTATAGCGGCGCTTTTTACGCGGTTTACATCATAAAGATCAAGTACTGATGCCTGAGCCTGGGCGCTCAAACCACCTTTTCCAAGTAAGTCATTTGGGTTACCTTCTACTTTGATAGGTCTGCCTTCGCGGGTTTTAACCATAATGGCCGAACCTTCGTAGGTAGATACATAGTAATTGGCAACGCCCGGTGTAACTTCTTCCGGTTTAATTAAATATGGGATGGATTTGTGTACAGGCACCCTTTGGCAAGCAGCCAATGTAACCGCGCCCACGCCAAAGCCTACCGCTTTTAAGAAATCGCGGCGGGGAGTTTTACCCTTCAGGCCTTCGCCGGACAAAACATCTTCAATTGGAATAGGCTCCGCAAATTCGTTTTTGTTCTTTTCAACAAATTCCGGGGTTCGGGTTAGTTCTTCTACACCTTTCCAGTATTTTTTATTGCTATCCATTTAAGCTGTAATATAAAACTGTAATGCTCTAAATTCTATCTGTATATTAATAATGGCACTTGCCGCACTCAATACCGCCTAACAAAGCAACGGTTGGCTTTTTGCCTTTTTTGATTTCATCATGAGCAGCTAATACCTGGTCATAATAAGCGCTTCCTTTGCTGTTAACCTCAGTACGTTTGTGGCACTGGATACACCATTTCATAGTAAGCGGGCTGTATTGTTTAACCTCAGCCATGGTCTCTATAGGGCCGTGGCAGGTTTGGCATTTAATGCCGCCAACGGTAGTGTGCTGTGAGTGGTTAAAGTAAGCCAGATCAGGCAGGTTATGTATACGCACCCATTGAATAGGCTGAGCTTTAGTGCTGTCGTATTTAGCAGTTGCCGGATCGTAACCCAAAGCCGTATATATTTTTTGTATCTCAGGCGATTCCTGCTTAACTGTTTTGTGGCAGTTCATACAAACGTTTAACGATGGTATGGATGCATTTTTTGATTTGAACGCGCCGGTGTGGCAATACTGACATTCAATTTTCATGATCCCCGCATGCAGCTCGTGCGAATATTTGATAGGCTGTACCGGCTGGTAACCGCTGTGCACATCGGTATTCCACATAATGTTCCACGACCAGCTGGCTATACCAATTGTACCGCATACAAGGATAAAGAAAACCAATTTCTTGTTTTTTGCCATCCGTTTTACGGTAGCAAAACGATCAACCTGCTCACCTTCTTCCTCTGTTTCGGCGTCAAGCACAACACCTTTTTTAGTGATAATGGTTTCAAGCGTACCAATAACCCTGTTTAATACAAGGATGATGATTAAGGCTAATATGATTACACCGATAAGGCCAAAAACTACTAAATCACTTGGACCTTGATCAGCAGTAGGTGGAAGAGCTGGAGTTTTTGATTTAGCTTCCTCTATTTTCTTGTAGCCATCACGCACATAAGCAATAATGTCTGCCGCGTCAGCATCAGAAAGGCCGGTAAAAACTGGCATACCCGCCTGGGCAAATTCGTTGTAGATCTTAAGAGCTTTAGGATCTTTAGCGGCAATTAACGCCTGGTTGTTCTGTATCCATTTGGTTAACCATTTGTCATCAGTTTCTGATGCCATAATAGGACCCAAAGCCGGACCAGCCATGCGCTTATCTAACGCGTGACAACCACTACAGGCATTTGATTTAAACAAGCCTTCCCCTTTAGCCGGGTCTCCTTGCGCCTTAACAGAAAATCCCCAAACGGCCAAACAAAGTGCAAGTAGAACCGGTTTAGTGAATTGTTTAAAAATCAATGAGATGCTTCTCATAAAGTTGTATTGTGCTAAATAGTTTATTTTTATGTATTGAAATTGTTAAAAGCACGCACTTTTAGCCAATTTTTCAGCCACAAAAGTATAATTTATTAAATAATCGCTGACAAATAAATGACAGTAATAACTAATTTATAATCTTTCTAAATAAATAGAATTTTTAAAAAATTTACACCTAACTGTTATAATTATTGCCAATCTGTTAGCTTACAGCTTTTTTTTTGTTATTGTCCTAATATCCACGCAAATATAAGTGGCGCTACTATGGTAGCGTCAGACTCTACTATGAACTTTGGTGTATGTATGTCTAATTTACCCCAGGTAATTTTCTCATTCGGCACAGCGCCGGAGTATGAACCGTATGAAGTTGTTGAGTCGGATATCTGGCAGAAATAGCTCCAGAAGGGTATCTCCGGCATCTCCATGTCCTGGTAAAGCATCGGTACAACACAAATCGGGAAATCACCTGCTATACCACCACCAATCTGAAAAAAACCTATTCCCTTACCCGATGAATTTTTAACATACCAGTCGGCCAGCCAAGCCATGTATTCTATACCACTCTTCATGGTAACGGCTTTTATTTCATTCTTTATTACGTATGATGCAAAGATGTTACCCATGGTTGAATCTTCCCAACCCGGTACTACAATAGGCAAGTTCCTTTCTGCAGCAGCAAGCATCCATGAATTTTTTGGGTCTATCTCATAATATTGCTCCAAAACGCCGCTTAACAGCATTTTGTACATGTATTCATGCGGAAAATAACGCTCGCCGGCATTATCAGCATCTTTCCAAAGTTTATGGATGTGCTTCTGTAAACGGCGGAAAGCTTCTTCTTCGGGTATGCATGTATCGGTTACGCGGTTGTAATGGTTTTCTAACAGATCCCACTCATCCTGCGGACTTAAGTCGCGATAGTTAGGTACACGTTTATAATGCGAGTGCGCCACCAGGTTCATAATATCCTCTTCCAGGTTAGCGCCCGTGCACGAAATGATGTCTATTTTACCCTGACGGATCATTTCGGCCAACGATATGCCTAACTCGGCGGTACTCATGGCACCGGCAAGGGTCACCATCATTTTACCGCCCTCGGTAAGGTGTGTTTCATAACCTTTAGCTGCATCCATCAAGGCGGCAGCGTTAAAATGCAGGTAGTTTCTCTCAATAAACTGAGAGATGGGTCCTTTGGTAGTGCTCATTATCGTTTCAATTTTGAAAGGGCAAAAGTAGGTATTTTGACGGAAAGAGGACTGGGGTTTTTGCAAATGCAAAAATGAGGGTGGCTCACGGGAGCTCACATGGGCTCACGGCGGCTCACGGGGCTCACGGTGGCTCACCCCGGCTCTGAGCCACCCCCGTCTTTCTTTTTTTAGTCCAAAGCTTTTATACCTCCACCCCAAAAAACAAAAAACCCGCCGGGCACACACAAATGCACCGACGGGCTTCGTCACTATTAACTCCCCTAAAAAATTGAGACGAATTATTTTACGGCTTTTTTTGCAGGCATATTATGCGTTCAACATAACTGCTGTTGTTTGTCGACTGGCTGTTGTAGATGGTTTTCTCGTAAGCCGAAAGCGATATTTTGCCGCAAGGCGATGTTGTCGCGCCTGTGTTGAAAGCAAAATTGTCCATCTGGTTAGTGCTGCCACTCACCGAACCACCAAAGCTGCTTACCAACGAGTAGCTCAACAAATGCTTGTCGTATACCGAGTAGGTGCCTGTTATGGTATCACCAACTTTATAATGCGTGCAGTTGCCAAGGTCATCAACATTAAGCGTAATGGCCGGCGATTGGTTATCCATTTGGATGTATTTGGTAAATACACCGGCAACACCTTCAATTTCCAGCTCCAACTTTAACAGGTCGTTGGTGCCCGGGCTCCAACGTGCCAGTACGTTATCGGTGTTTTTTTCAAACGGCTGGTAGTTGTAATAGAAGGTAACCGGATCAGCCTGTATATTGGTGTATTGCACATACGGAGGGCCCATTAACCATCCCACAGCAACAAAATCGTTGTTTATGTAGTAGCTGGCCAAAGTGTTTAGGTTGGTTACTTTAACACGGTATCTATGGCCCACAAATGAAGGCCCCTGAATAACCACTACACCACCAAACGGACTAAAATCATGCACCGGCTGTTGGTTAAGGGCAAATTTTGCGCCGGGTGTAGTTAAACCGTCGGTATTGCTGATCTTGTCAACAGGTATACCGCCCAATATATTAAAGATAGGTTTTAAAGTACCTGTGCCCACACCTGGTTTTATTTGGATATACGTATCCAGGCGGTTGCCCCAGTATTGCAATTTATCAGCATCAGTTGTTGACGGCGCAGAATTCCATGACAGCACCGCACGTATTTTTACCACCCCTGGATTAGTACATGTTTTACGCACTTTATTAAAATCAAACGGTAATATCGCCGCGTATGATAAACCTTCGCCTGGTATATCATTAATATCATGCACGTTAACGGTGGTAGTGCCTACATAATCCCATTTACAGTCGTTGCCCCAATCGGCCCAGAAAGCGACGTATTCCAAACTACCCGCGCTGCAAAGGTCGCCTGAGTAGCCTGCTGCTTTTTTTATACGGAAGGATGCTACAAACTGCTCCAGGTTATAGTCAAGGCCCACACTTTCCAACTGCTCGTACACTACATTGGCATTGGTTTTTTCCAGTTCGGCCAAAATAGCACTAACGTCTATTTTTAAGTCCTTCCATGATTGGATGCTTTTGGCTGCCGCAACCGAATCATAGCTATGCAGCACCGGCAATACATGCTGTAACGCGTAACGGCCGGGAGATACCGCGGTTTTTCCGCTGTAAAGTTTAGCCAGTTCGCCTAATGATAAAGGTTGCTCTGTCGCCTTTGATTCCTCTAAAGCCTTTTCGCCCCCTTTTATCAGTTTGGCGGCGTCCGCTATTTTCAGTGTGGGATGTGCAAGGGCCAACTCCAATACATCAGTAAATATTGGGTTTTTAATGATGATGTTTTTTGACGGTTTTATCTGGATATGATCGTCAACCGTGTTACCCCATACTGAACTGTAGTGCGGGTTGTTAGCCGGTGGGATTTTGTTCCACTCTAACACGGCCCTTACTTTAGGCAATACATGCACACTGCATTTGTTGGTTTTGGGTGTAATTTTAAGCGATGCTGAATAACTCAGTGGTTTTTCAGGCTGCTTTTTGCAATCCTGTCCGGTTGGGATATCATGCTCATTAACCGCCGAGTAGCCCTGGTCTTCCCATCCATGCCCGTAATCCAGGTAAAAACGCACAAAGGCGTATGAACCATCAGTACATAAGGTACCATTATAGCCGTTATCACGCTTGGCGGTAATAATTGCTTCGAGGGTTTTAAGGTCGGGGTGATAAGAAACAGACTTAATCTCCTCGTAAAAAGTGTTGCCTGCATGGGCTACTACTTTTTCTTTCAGGCCATCAAACGCGTTTGATGTGGCCAGGTAACTTGAAGCATGTACCGCATGGAACACACTCCGTAAGTTGCTTAATTTTTCTTCATTCTCTTTCATGGCAGATGTTGGTTTTTCGCCGGGATGTGACCGGCGTTGTTTGCCTACTCTTTGATCCCCTTTTCGGCTTTCGGGTAATTGTTTGTTGTTTATTTGACAGATCAAACATAGGCCAGAAAAACCGCGGGGATATTAGTGCAACTACCTTAATAAGAGCGTGGTTATACGCAATTTGGAAGCGGGCAAATACGTCAGAAAAAGGGAGAAAAACGCAAACGGCAAAATATCCAATGCGAAATATTGAATTATAGGAATATCAACGAAGATAACTTGCCAGGGAGACCCTCGACAATATAACGGTTAGATTACTAAAGAACTTGCTACAGCACATCTTCTTCCGTAATAATATTATTTTTAAGCGCGAAGATAACGACACCAGCTATGTTTTTGGCCTGGATCTTCTCCAGTATTTTTACTCTGTAGCCTTCAACGGTGCGTTTGCTCAGGTAAATTTTATCAGCAATTTCCTGGGTGGTTTGCTGTTGGCATATCATCTTTATGATATCTTTTTCGCGGTCATTTAGCACTACGGCAGGTTGCTGGGTGGCGTTACCCGCTCTGCTCCTAACAATCATACTAGCCAATAGAAAGGATGTTTTGGCGCAGTAATATATTTTGTTTTGATGCACAGTGTTTATTGCATCAATTATCTCGTCTTTATGGGCGTTTTTAAGCAGGTAGCCTTTTGCCCCTGCTTCTAACATTTCAACCACCAGGTTTTCTTCATCAAACATTGACAGCGCTATAATACCCATAGCCGGATAGGCCGCCAATATTTGTTTGGTGCTTTGAATACCGTCAACCACAGGCATGCGGATATCGGTTAATACAATGTCGGGTTTTTCGCGATCCACAATTTCCATCAATTGCACACCGTTTGACGCCCTGCCGCAAATGTTAAAATTGGGTTGCCTGGATAACATCAACGCGAGGCCATCCAGAAATATTTCGTGATCATCGGCAATTACAATATTTATATTATAATGCATCGGCTTTTCAATTATGGGGTATTAATGTGCGCTAAAATTAAATAATTAAGTTTAAATCAAATCCATTATTATCAATCAGGTATCTTTATAATTATTTTGCAGCCCTCACTCTTCTTTGCAACTATCTTTAAGCTGGCATTTATCATTTCGCAACGGTTCTCTATACTTTTTAAACCAAGCCCTTTTGATGCTTCGCGGGTATTGTACAGATCGAAGCCTTTACCATTATCTTCAGTCAGCAAAAACAAGCCATCGTGTTGGCGGGCAAGCCTTAACTTTAGTGTTGTGGCACCGGAATGCTTTATAGTATTCTGCACTACTTCCTGGATAATCCGAAAAAGGTGTAGTTCAGTATTTTGAGAGATGCTGACCTCCTTAGTCGCTTCAAAACTTATCTTAATGGCATGCCGACCAGAAAGACGGGCCAGGTATTCTTTCACCACGGTTACCAGCCCGTTGCGGCTTAAACTGTTAGGCAACAGATTGTAGGATATTTCGCGCAGGTTGCCAATGGTCTCATCAATGTAGTCAGATGCTTTATCTAATGATTGCTTGTCGGTATCATTATCAACTGTTATACTGTGCATGTATAGCTTTACCGTTGAAAGCATCGGACCCAGGCTGTCATGCAGATCGTTTGCAATGCGTTTCCGCTCCTGCTCTTGTATCATTATCTGCGCCTGAATACGCTCTTTTTGCAAGTGGATGTAACGCTTATGATAACGTATAACCGAGATCACAAAAAATACAATTACAATAGCTATCAGTATTGAAACTATAATAACCGTATAAAACAACCTGTCTTCCATACTATGAGTACTTACAGTCAATTTTTACTGCTCGCTAAAATAGCGGCTATAATCATTCTTTTTACCGGTAATAAAAAACATCGCGACAGCATACAATAAATTTATGGCGAAATTTATATATCCAAAGCCGATGATAATTTTATTGGCTACCGCTGATTGTTCTGAGCCTATAAAAAACGAAGCTTCGTAAATTATCTGGTATAAAAAAATAACAATAAACCCCAGGCACAATATAAACCTGGGGTTTTTAAATAAACTTCCTTCGTGATAAAAAATCATGGAATTGATCTGGTTGATGCTTAACAACACCAATACAAAAGCGTAAAACACTCTGAAATATGGGCTAAAGGTGTTTAAGTTATTAAACACCATAACCTCAACTATCCAGAACACCAGGCAGGCGGTCCACAAAAAGCCAAATATCAATCGCCGCCTTCTTTCATCCTTCCATAAGTAAAACTGATACAGCAGTATTACACTCTCCAGCAAACTGTATATTTTAATAACACCGGCGTTACTTTTATGAAAATGATCAATAAAAATAAAGCTTGCCAGTTCTGCAAAAAAACCAATTATCAGCAGTACAAAAAACGGGCGATAATTCCTGTTAAAATGCCTTAACCTTACAAAGCCTATTATTATTGGGACAAGTAAAGATTGACTTAAAAAAAAATTAATGATATCAGCCATTCCTGAATTTGATTAGTCAAGGGGGCCGTCTGTGCTGCATAAAGTAGGGCAACGCTGGCCCGCTTCTAATATAACAGCGTCATCTGAGCCTGCGTTGGCAGTATATTTCATAATTTTCCCGTCGTGCCCGGTAATATCATTGCCCTTCTTGTCAACAGCCACAAGTACCAATCTTACCAAACCTGCTTCATCCTGCCCAAGATATATTCTCATACCTTTTGCGCCGGGTTGATTAAGTAAAGCTGCTATAGCATCGCGGTTAAATGACTCTGATAGGGGCATGTTGAACTTTTTACTCAGGTAGGTGCTATCTTTCAATTCGCGGCCAAGCGTAGCTTTTCCTTTTCTGAAAAGCCAGGTATATTTTGCCGCGGTATCAACCGAAATGAAGTGTTCCTGTGCCCTAGCTTCGTCATAAGGTATCAACGGATCGTACTCTTCCTCTCTTTTACATTGCGAAAACAAAAGCATACTTCCCAGCAAAAGGCCGGTTAAAAATAACATCGGGGTTGGTTTCATAATTGTTGTGTGTTTAAGGTGTGTTAATTGTTTTAAGTTAAAAGGCCATTTACATTAATTGCTACTAATATAA
>CBFGNU010000162.1:0-9293 GCA_965650195.1 uncultured Mucilaginibacter sp.
GGTAGTAATAGGCGTGGTTTATGAAGTGAATCAGGACGAATGCTTTTACGCCTGGAAGGATGCTCCGGCTTATTTGAATGGCAAAGAAATTAAAGTGAGCAGCGCACCTACCATAGGAGATAGTTTGTTGGCCACAGGTTTCCCTTATTATGATTTCAATAAGCAAGCGCAATACATAGCGCTGTTTACCCATTTAATGAAGAGCTGTCATGGCCTGCGAAGATTAGGCTCCGCAGCTGTCGATCTGGCTTATACAGCCTGCGGCAGGTTTGATGCTTATTACGAATATAACTTAAATCCCTGGGATGTGGCGGCCGGCATTGTAATAGTGCGACAAGCGGGCGGCCATGTGGTAAACTTTAATGGGGGCGATGAGATATTAGAGTCCCGTGAATTGTTGGCGACCAATGGAAAGCTGACAGGGGAGATGTTGGAAGCGATAGATTTATATTTTAAATAAATAATTACACCGATTATTTAAGATTACACCGATAATTAGTGAAATCAAAAAATAATCGGTGTAATCAAAAACTTATAATGCTTCGGACACTACCTCAGTAACCTCGGGCACCATGCGTTTAAGCAAATTTTCTATACCCGATTTAAGCGTAATGGTTGATGACGGGCAACCGCTGCATGACCCGCGAAGCTCAACAGTAACAACACCTTCGGTAAACGAACGGTAAGTTATAGCGCCGCCATCCTGCTCAACAGCCGGGCGTACGTAATCATTTAATATTTGCTGTATTTTAATCTCGGTATCAGTACCTTCAAAAGCAACTTCTTCCTGCTCTTCTAACTGAACTTTGTATTCAGATTCTACCGCGCCTTTAACAAACTCTTTAAGTATCGGCTCAATATCGTTCCACTCAGCATCTTCAGTTTTGGTAACCGTAACAAAGTTGCTTGCAAAAAATACACCATTAACAAAAGAGAATTTATACAACTCCTTAGCAAACGGCGATTTTTCGGCGCTCTCTTTGGTTGGATAGTCAACACTGCCGTTTATCAGCAACTTGTTCACTATAAACTTCATGGTTGCCGGGTTCGGGGTGCTTTCGGTATATACGTTGATGGTCATTTTAATTCTTATTTAAATTGAATAAACAAAGTTAAACAGGTTTTTGAATTAAAGGTATGTCACAAATTCATTTGACTTCAATGTGACTCACTATTATTAAAATATATAGCGCAAAATGTTCCTATTTCTCATAAGGAAAATTTCTCGCTACCTTTTTCATCATTCTTTGCATCATTTCATCAGCCGAGGATAATACACCCTCGTTCATTTGTTTATAAAATCTCCATAACAAGTTCCCATCTTTGCCATCATTTATCTGCATTGTTAAAGATCCTGATGCGGTGCTACCACCGAAGCCAAACATAACTGTCATAGCGATAGCTGCGGCTTCGCTACCAGTTCGTTGGTATGCATAACCGGCTTGTATAACTGCATCTACCTTTAGTATTTTGCATAAGGAATCAGCAGTAATAGCATCAATCTTATCAAATACATTAGCCTGCTTAAGCAATATGTTAGTTCGTTGAATATCTTGGAACGTTACAAAATAGTCTTTAGCTTTTCTTAGTAGATAAGTATACATACCTTGTTGCATATTTATTCCCTCTTCCCTCTGCTGGACTGCATTATTTGCAGCGTCGTAATTTTTAGGGAATTTTTTATAAGATATTGTGACTCTCATTGGTAAAATGGCAACCGTTTTATGAGACGCAAGAACTTGTTTGAGATTTGGGACCTCGTAGATTTGTTTTTCCTGACTGAATGAGTTTGAAGCAATAAACAAGATAAGGAGTGAGAAAAAAAATGTTTTTTTCATGATTAAGGGGTTGTTTAGGGTTTTAATTATTTGTTGCGAATAAGTACTTAATATAAAGAAAAAAACTGAATTTGAAAAAGAAAAAGCATTAATCAGACACCCGTGTAAGTGGCCGGACTTATTTTCTTTATCTCCTCTTTTATAACATCACTAACCTGCAGTGTTTCCACAAATTCAGCAATGGTATCGGCATTAACATGCGTATTGGTACGCGTAAGTTCTTTCAGCGCCTCGTAAGGGTTAGGGTAGCCTTCCCTGCGTAAAATGGTTTGGATAGCTTCGGCAACTACCGCCCAATTAGCATCAAGATGACTATTAATTACTGCTTCGTTAAGCAATAATTTATTTAATCCTTTTATAGTTGATTTTATAGCGATTAGCGTATGCGATACAGGCACGCCAACATTACGTAATACCGTTGAATCTGTAAGATCACGCTGTAAGCGGGAAATGGGTAACTTGGCGGCCAAATGCTCAAATAACGCATTGGCAATACCTAAATTACCTTCGGAGTTTTCAAAGTCAATTGGGTTTACTTTATGTGGCATAGCTGATGAGCCTATCTCGCCCGCTTTTATTTTTTGCTTAAAGTAATTCATGGAGATATAAGTCCAGATATCTCTGTCCAGATCTATCAGTATATTATTAATGCGTTTTAAAGCATCGCATTGTGCAGCAAAATTATCGTAATGCTCTATCTGCGTTGTAGCCTGCGAGCGGCTAAGCCCTAATGTCTCGTTTACAAAACTGTTGCCAAAATCAACCCAGTTAATAGCGGGATAGCCAACAAAATGCGCGTTAAAATTGCCCGTAGCACCGCCAAATTTAGCAGCGTGCGGTACCTGTTTTAATTGTGCCAATTGTTTTTCAATCCGCTCAACAAATACCTGTATCTCTTTACCCAGGCGGGTAGGCGACGCCGGTTGTCCGTGAGTATGTGCCAGCATGGGTATATTGGCCCAATCAGCAGCGTATTTTTTAAGGATAACTATTAATTCATCCAGCGCCGGGTAGTAAACTTCATCAAGCGCCAGTTTAAATGAATAGGGGACAGCAGTGTTATTTATGTCTTGAGACGTTAAGCCAAAATGGATAAACTCTTTGTATGGCTGCAGGCCAAGCTCATCAAATTTTTGTTTGATGAAGTACTCAACCGCTTTAACATCGTGGTTAGTGATCTTCTCAATATCCTTAATGCTTTGGGCGTCAGCTTCCGTAAAGTTTTGGTAAATGCCGCGTAACTTGTCGGGCATGTTTTTATCTAAACCTTGTAATTGCGGTAAGGGGTGCTGATATAAAGCTATAAAGTACTCAATTTCAACAAATACACGGTATTTAATTAGAGCGTATTCCGAAAAATAAGCGGCTAGTGATGCAGTAGTGTTCCGGTAACGTCCGTCAATAGGTGATATAGCTGAAAGTGCGGTAAGATCCATTTAGTGTAGTCTGAAATTTTCTGCAAAGGTAATCATTTTTGAATTGAGATTTGCTTTTTGACCCGCAGTTGACATAAGTGAATAATTTTTTCGATTTGGAAACTTTAAAATCTAAAAATGTTTCCATAGTTTTGACCAATTAATTCAATGGTTCAAATAGAAAGAATAATTCAAGGCGGTGAGGACCTGTTTTTAAAGGCAGGGATCAAGAGCGTAACGATGGATGATATAGCCAAACACGTTGGTATGTCAAAAAAAACCATCTACCTGTTTTTTAAGGACAAAAATGAGCTTGTAATAGCGCTGGTGAGGAAAAAACTACAGGAAGACGAAAAACAAATAAAGCAGATAATAGCGCAGAGTACCAATGTGATTGATGAGATGATCAACATGATGAAATGCTCTGAAGATGTTTTTTCGCGCATTAATCCGATCGTTATACATGATATGCAGAAGTATCATCCCGGAGCCTGGGAAATATTTCAGAATTTTAAAGCCGATGTGATAATACACACGTTGGAAGAACTATTGATAAAAGGCATCAACCAAGGCTATATACGCCCGGAAATTGATGTAAAGATAATGGCCCGAATGCGGGTTAACCAGGTGGAAATGGGCTTTAATACCAAGTTGTTTCCACTAGCCGAGTTTAACCCATGGAAAGTGCAAAGCCAGTTTTTAGAACATTTTAATTATGGTATCTGTACACTTAAAGGATATAAGCTGTTAAATCAGTACAAAAATATTAATGACGAATAAACACTGCTGACATAGGGCTGTCATTCAGCTGCAGTTAATTTGTAAACGAAAACCAACACACAATATATATACATGAAACATTTCCTATTAATTACATCGTTCTTCTGCGCCCTTGCCCTCACGGGATTTGCGCAGCAGGCACCTGCGTCGCACAGCTTCTCGCTGGCCGATTGCATTAAATATGCTTATGAGCATCAGGACTCGATAAAAAATGCCATGCTTGATGTTCAAAGCGCTGAATATAAAGTTAAGGAGACAATTGCAACGGGTTTACCACAGATAAACGGAGCAATGAGTTTTCAGCACTTTTTAAAAACTCCCGTTGCAGTGGGACCAACGTTTAAAAACCCCCTTCCGAATCCTGGTAATACATTTGACCCCATCAATGTTAATCGCGATGTTCCATTAAGTGTTTTCCCTTTCGGTCCTATTAAACTTAATAACACCTTTTCGCTTCAGGCAAGCCAATTGCTGTTTAGCGGAACTTTTATAGTCGGCCTACAAGCTGTTAAGACCTTTCGTGAGCTTTCGCAACGTAGTTTAACACGATCGAAAATTGAAACCAGTGCAAATGTTACTAAAGCTTACTATCAAGTATTGGTAAGCGGAGAACAGGTACGCTTACTTGATGCCAATATTACTCAGCTTAAACAGCAGCTTGACCAAACCACTCAGCAAAACAAACAGGGTTTTGTTGAAAAAATTGATGTTGACCGCTTATCAGTTCAATACAATAATCTGGTAACTAATCGTGAGAATGTGGTGAGAACCTTAGTGCTGTACAATCAGATGCTGAAATTTCAGATGGGTATGCCAATTGAGGAGGAGCTTGCACTTACTGACAAGCTTGAAAACGTTAAACTGGACGAAAACATAGCTCAAAGCAATACAGATACTACTTTTTATCAAAATCGTATAGAGTATAAATTGCTTCAGACTAACATTACACTTAACAAGTTAGATGTTAAAAGCCAAAAAGCAAACTTTTTGCCAACCCTGAGCTTTAATGCGGGTCTTAACTATGTTTTCCAGGAAAATCAATACAGATTTTTGTATAACCGTGCATATCCTAACAGTTTCATTGGTTTAAGTCTGAACGTTCCAATTTTCAGCAGTGGGTTACGATTAAATCAGTTACGGCAAAGACAAATTAGTGTATTAAAGGCACAAAATGATTTGGACAATGCAAAGAATGGCTTAAAACTACAGGCTAATATGGCCAATATTACTTTTTACAACAGCGTTCAATCACTTAATAATCAGAAACGCAGCCGGGAACTTGCGCAGGAAGTTTTAAGGGTGGCAAGGATAAAGTATCAACAGGGTGTGGGGTCTAGTATAGAAGTAACCCAGGCACAAACTGAAGTGGAAAATGCCGATAACGCTTACATTCAGGCACTTTACTCAACCCTTGTAAGCAAAGTAGACCTTGACAAAGCATACGGTCGTATCAATTAAAAAACTAAACATCACATACATATCATAACAATGAAAAAAATTATATACATACCCGCATTATTGCTTTTAGCTGCATGCTCAAAGCCTAAAGATAAAAAAGCAGAGTTGGCTGAACTAAAAAAACAGCAATCTGAACTTAACAATAAGATAGCTAAACTGCAATCAGAGATTGGCACAACCGATTCTGTGAAAACATTGGACGTATCAGTATATAAAATTGAAACCGGCAGTTTTAGCAATTATGTTGAAGTACAGGGTAAAATAGATGCTGAAGAGAATGTTACGGCTTATCCACAAGCGCAGGGCACAATCACAGCTATTTATGTAAAACCGGGGCAACGCGTTAGCAAAGGCCAGGTACTTGTTCAGTTAGATAAAAGCGTTCTATTGCAACAAATGGCACAGGCAGAGGCCCAGGTTGAATTAATGAGCACGCTTTATCAGCGCCAAAAAAACCTTTGGGATCAAAAAATTGGTACCGAAGTACAATTTTTACAAGCAAAAACTAACCTGCAAACCACGCAAAAGCAACTGGATGCACTAAAACAACAAGCGGCACTTTATAGCATAAAATCGCCTATTAATGGCTCTGTTGAAACTATGGACCTTAAACTTGGACAAGTTGCAGGGCCTGGCATTACAGGGATAAACATTGTAAATGACAATAGTCTTAAAATAAAAGCAAATGTTCCTGAGTCATACGCGGCGAGCGTACGAGTAGGCAATAAGGTTAAAGTAGTAGTGCCAGATGCTAAAGATTCAGTAACTGCCACGATCAATTTTGCTGCTAAAGCTATTGACCCGGTTTCGCGCAGTTTCCCTGTAGAAGTTAAGTTGCCATCCCGTGCCACACTACGCCCAAATATGACGGCTGTATTAAGAATAGCTGATTATACGAATAAAAATGCCATTACAGTACCTGTTAAGGCTGTTCAACAATCAGAGTCTGGCGATTACGTATATGTTAACGTTAATGGCATTGCAAAGCGTGCATCAATAAAAGAAGGAGCGATTTCGGGCGGTTTGGTTGAGGTGGTATCAGGATTGAAAGCCGGCGACGAAGTTATTGTAGACGGCGTTGCTGATGTAGATGAGGGTGATAAAGTGCGCGTATTGCAAGGAATTAAATAAATCGCAATTTAAACTGATCACAATATATGAAAGATCTGCAAAAAGAATTTGGACCCTCAAGTTGGGCCATTGATAATAAAACGGCTATATACGCAATGGTTGTGTTGCTTACCATATTGGGTTTGGTAAGTTACAACAACCTGCCAAAGGAGAACTTTCCGGATATAGCGCAATCTAAAGTGTTTGTTACCACCCAATATCTGGGGCAATCGCCTCAAAATATTGAGATATTGGTTACCCGCCAGTTGGAAAAGAGACTAAAATCTCTTAAAGGCTTAAAAAAGGTAACATCAAACTCTTATGATAATATATCAATTATTACCGCTGAATTTAACGGTAATATTTTGATAAAAGATGCCAAAGACGATGTCAAAGAAGCGATAGAAAAAGCTACGCCCGATCTGCCGCAGAATGATAATAACTTAAAAGAACCGGTTGTATCTGATATCAACGTGGCCGACCTGCCTATACTTTACGTTAATATATCCGGTAATTATGACCTTAAAAAACTCAAAGAATACGCGGACAATCTGAAGGATGCTATTGAAAGCATGAAAGAGATATCCAAGGTTGATATGGTAGGTGCATTGAAGCCCGAGATACAGATCAATGTTGACCTTAATAAAATGGGTGCGGCCCAGGTAAGTTATGCAGATATCATTAATGCCGTTGGGTCCGAAAACGTCATTATGTCTGCCGGTGGTTTGCGTGTAGACGGCGTTCGCCGAAGCGTTGATATTCGTCAGGATTTTAAAAACGCAGAAGAAGTTGCCGCAATGGTTATACGTAACCCTAGTGGTAAAGCAGTTTATCTGCGTGATATCGCTGAAGTAAACGATGGTTTTCATGAACAGGAGAGTTACGCGCGTATGAAGACTAAGGATGATAAAGATTTTAAAAATGTTATCACTCTTAACGTGAGTAAGCGTACCGGCGAGAACCTGATAGGCGCATCTGATAAGATCTTTGCTTTGATTAAGGCTAAACAAGCTAATGAATTTCCGAAGGGACTAGATGTTACCGTTACAGGCGACCAAAGCGACAAAACCCGTACAACGGTTGATGACTTGGTAAACACCATCATTATTGGCTTCGTATTGGTAACCATCATCCTAATGTTTTTTATGGGTACAACTAACGCGTTGTTTGTTGCTATGTCGGTACCGCTATCATGCTTTATAGCATTTTTAGTGATGCCTGCTATAGGATTCACATTGAACATGATCGTGTTGTTCTCGTTCCTGCTGGCCCTCGGTATTGTGGTGGATGATGCCATTGTAGTAATTGAAAACACGCACCGGATATTTGATAACGGAAAGGTACCCATTAAGCAAGCGGCAAAAATGGCCGCCGGCGAGGTTTTCCTTCCGGTGTTATCAGGTACGCTAACAACACTTGCCCCATTCGTGCCATTGGCGTTTTGGAACAGCTTGATCGGTAAATTCATGTTCTTCCTGCCAATAACATTGATAATTACTTTATTGGCTTCGTTGGTGGTGGCTTATATATTTAATCCGGTTTTCGCGGTTGATTTTATGAAACCTCACGTTAAGGGCGAGCACGATAATCCTAAATTTGATAAAACCACTAAACGCGTAATGTTATGGTTTGCCGGTATTGCAGTTATTGCTTACCTGATTAATTTTGGTGTGGGTAATTTTGTAGTGTTTGCCGCAGTAATGTACCTGCTTAACCATTTTATATTTATTAAATGGATAGACGCTTTCCAAAACAAAGCCTGGCCCAAAATTCAAACTACTTATGCAAACCTGCTCGAAAAAGCAATCAAGGTACCGGGATGGGTACTGTCGGGGACAGTTCTTTTGTTCATTTTCAGTATCTTTTTTATGATTGTTCGCAGCCCTAAGGTAGAGTTCTTCCCGCAGGCTGACCCCAACTTCGCATTCGTTTATATAACGTTGCCAAAGGGAACGGATCAGGCCCGCACCAACGAAGTGACTAAGATACTTGAAAAGCGAGTAGCGAATGCGGTTGAGCCGGACAAGGATGTGGTTTCGTCTATTATATCCAACGTAACGGTGAGCGTTACCGACCCGCAGGACGAGGATCAGGGTAACTATCCAAACAAAGCAAAAATTGCTGTAGCGTTTGTTAAGTTTGGCGAGCGTAATGGCAAGAATACCAGAGAGATTATGCTGAGAATACGTAAAGCGGTAGTAGGCATTATTCCTGGGGTTAAAATTTCTGTTGACCAGGAAAGCGGTGGCCCGCCAACGCAAAAGGATATTAGTATTGAAGTAGCAGGTGATAATCTGGATTCGTTAGTTAAAGCTGCTAACAACCTCAAAAAGTTTATCGATAAACAAAATATTGGTGGTATTGAAGAGCTTACTGCAGATGTGCAGGACGACAAACCCCAAATAGTGTTTGATATTGACAGGGAACGTGCTAATCGCGAAGGTGTAAGCAGCGCGCAGATAAGTCAGGCTTTAGCTGCCACGTTGTATGGAATGAAAGCTGCCGATTTTAGAAATACCACTGAAGAGGACTACGAGATAAATGTACGCGGAAAGGAAGAGCAGCGCTATGATTTGGATGCTATACGCAATCTTAGAATAACCTACCGCGATATGGCAACCGGCGGTACAATAAGGCAGGTACCTATTTCAGCTTTTAGTGATATCCGTTATCAGAATACTTACAGCAATAT